>NZ_JBFAZH010000520.1:0-5389 GCF_040681735.1 Actinoplanes sp. NPDC051633
AGGCGGCCAGGAACTCGCCGACCGCGGCGTAGAGGATGCGCTCCAACGGCCGCCACGGCACGTAGAGGTGGTAGTCGATGCGGCCCAGCGCGAGCGCGTTGATCGCCGGGTGGGTCGACGACCAGTCGCCCCGGCCGACCAGCAGCACCCGCTTGGCGCCGGGATGCTTCGCACGCAGGTCGTTGAGCACGTCGATGGCGTCCGGGATGCGCTCGTCCACGAGAAGGAGGGCGACATCCTTGTCCTTCTGGTCTTCTCCCAAGACCTCGTAGTCGGCTGCGTACCGTCGTCTGAGGTCCTCGGCGAGGGCGTCCCCGTCGGGGGACAGCACCAGGAAGGCGGGACGTGACATGGGACCTCCGCGGTGGTTTCTGCTCGCTGATCAGGGAATCATGGCGGCCAGGGGGTGAGGTCAATGGCGACCCGAGATCTCGAGGACGGCATCGTGCAGGACTTCAAGGTCAATCTGTCGTACGGCAAGTATCTGCACCTGGACGAGATCCTCGACGCGCAGCACCCCGTCAGCCGGCCCGAGCACCACGACGAGCTGCTGTTCATCCTGCAGCACCAGACCTCCGAGCTGTGGCTCAAGCTGGTGTTGCACGAGTTGCGCGAGGTGTTGCGCCGGCTGGCGGCCGACGAGCTGCGGCCCGCGCTCAAGGGGCTGGCCCGGGTGAAGCACATCCAGCGCTGCCTGACCGAGCAGTGGTCGGTGCTGGCGACGCTCACGCCGTCGGAGTATGCGGAGTTCCGCAGCTTCCTCGGCACGTCGTCGGGATTCCAGTCGTACCAGTACCGGGCGGTCGAGTTCACCCTCGGCAACAAGGACGCCCGGATGCTCTCGATCTTCAACGACGACCCGTCGGCTCAGGCGCTGCTGACCTCCGTGCTGGAGACGCCCAGCGTCTACGACGAGTTCCTGCGCTACCTGCATCGGCACGGCCACGATGTGCCGGCCGAGATCCTGCAGCGCGATGTCACCCTGCCGTACCGGTACAACGCCGACCTGGTGCCCGTGTTCGCCGCGATCTACGAGGACGCGACCAAACACTGGGAGGCCTACGAGGCCTGTGAGGAGCTGGTCGACCTGGAGGAGAACTTCCAGCTCTGGCGCTTCCGGCATCTGAAGACCGTCGAGCGCACGATCGGCTTCAAGCCGGGCACCGGTGGGTCGAGCGGCGTGAACTTCCTGCGCAAGGCGTTGGATCTGCAGTTCTTCCCGGAGTTGTACGCCGTACGCACCGAGATCGGAGTCCTATGACGTTCGGCCCGCTGGACGCCGCCGACCCGCTGGCCGCCTACCGCTCGCAGTTCCTGGCCGCGCCGGACGTGCTCGCCTACCTCGACGGCAACTCGCTGGGCAAGCCGCTCGTCGCGGCCGCCGCGCGGATGGACTCGTTCATCCGGGGGCAGTGGGCCGGGCGGCTGATCCAGGGGTGGACCGACGAGTGGATGGAGTGGCCGCTGCGGCTGGGCGACCGCCTCGGGGAGGTCGCCCTCGGGGCCGCGCCCGGGCAGGTCGTCGTGGCCGACTCGACGACCGTGCTGCTCTACAAGCTGGCCCGCGCGGCGGTCGACGCGCGGCCGGATCGCCGCGAGGTCGTGCTCGACACCGACAACTTCCCCACCGATCGGTACGTGCTGGAGGGGATCGCCGCCGAGCGGGGCCTGACGCTGCGCTGGATCACGACCTCCCCATCTCTTGGGATCACGCCGGAACTCCTCGCCGATGCCGTCGGCCCGTCCACGGCGCTCGTTCTGTTCAGCCACGTCGCCTACCGCTCGGGGTTCATCGCCGACATCTCCGCCATCACGCGGATCGCGCACGACGCCGGCGCCCTGGCCATGTGGGATCTCAGCCACTCCGCCGGGTCGGTGCCGGTGCGGCTCGACGAGTGGGGTGTGGATCTGGCGGTCGGGTGCACGTACAAATATCTCAACGGCGGGCCGGGAGCACCGGCCTTCGCCTACCTGCGCAGTGAACTGCAGGACACGGTGCGGCAGCCGATCTGGGGCTGGATGGGGCACCGGGCGTCGTTCGAGATGGGACCTGGGCACGAGTTCGCGCCGGGCGTGCGCGCACTGCTCAGCGGCACGCCGCCGATCCTCGCGATGGTGCCGCTGTGGGCGTCGCTGGAGATGCTGGAGTCGGCCGGCATCGCCGCCGTCCGCGAGAAATCGGTCCGCCTCACTGAGTACGTCATCGAGCTGGCCGACGAGTGGCTCGTGCCGCTCGGTGTCTCCGTCGCCTCGCCGCGCGACTCGGCGGTGCGCGGTGGGCACGTGACGTTGTCGCGGCCGGGGTTCGAGGAGCTGCTCGCTCCGCTGTGGGAGGCCGGGGTGATCCCGGACTATCGGCGGCCGGACGGGCTGCGGATCGGTCCGGCGCCGCTGAGCACCAGCTTCGAGGAGGTCCACGAGGGGATGTCGGTGCTGCGGGACCTGATCAAGTGAGCTCGTGGCTGGTCGCCGACTCGATCTTCGCCGATGGCCGGTTGCAGACCTCGGTGGCGCTCGACAGCGCGTCGATGTCGATCACCGCGGCACCCCCGGCTTCGGCACTGCGTCTCCCGGGCACGTTGCTGCCCGGCCTGACCGACGCACACGTGCACGCCGGACTGGTCGACCTCGGCGTGGTCCGCGCCGGTGGCATCGCCGGGGTCTGGGACCTGGGCGGCGACCCGGACTATCTGAAGCGGCTGCCGCCCTCGGTGCGGGTCGTGTTCGCCGGGCAGTTCCTGACGGCACCCGGCGGATACCCGTCGGACCGCGCCTGGGCGCCGCCGAACAGTTGCCGGGCGGTGCGCTCGGCGTCCGACGGGGTGGCGGCGGTCGAGGAGCAGGTCGCGTGCGGCGCATCCCTGATCAAGGTGACCGCTCATGCCGGCGGCCCGCTGCTGCCGGCGCCGGTCCTCGAGGCGATCGTCGGTGCGGCGCGCGCACACGGACTTCCGGTGGCGGCGCACGCCGAGGGGCCGGGCACGGTCCCCGCGGCGGTGTCGGCCGGGGTGGAGCTGCTGGCGCACACCCCGTGGACCGCGGCGGAGGACGGCGGGCTGCTGCGCAGCGCCGCGGATCAGGGCATGCGGTGGATCAGCACGCTCGACATCCACGGCTGGGGTTCGGAGACGCCGGCGGTGGGCACGGCGATCGATAACCTGCGGCGCTTCCTTGGGTACGGGGGCAGCGTCCTGTACGGCACCGATCTGGGGAACGGGCCGCTGGTGCCCGGCGTGAACCCGCGTGAGATCCGGCTGCTGCAGCGGGCCGGCCTGACACCGGCCGACATCCTGGCGGCGATGACGCCGGACGCGGCGGTGCTGCCACCGTGCTGGATCCCGGGCGGCCTGGACCTGTCCCCGTCGGCCTTCGCCGACGTGATGGCAACGGCCCGGGTCGTCGGCCCGGAGGTCCGCCCGCGCGGTTGAGCCTTCCGCGGTGGATCGAGGTGTGCGCCGCCGCCTGGTCGGTTACACAAGGGAGATGACTTCGATCGTGGTGTGTGGCGCGACCGGGCGGCTGGGCGGGCGGGTCGCGCGGCGGCTCGCCGAGGCCGGGGTCGCGCAGCGGCTCCTGGTACGTGACCCCGCGCGGGCGCCTTCGCTGGAGGGCGCCGACGTCGCGGTTGCCGAGTATCGCGATCGGGATGCCGTGCGGCGGGCCCTCGAGGGCGCCGGGGTCGTGCTGATGGTGTCCGGGTCGGAGAGCCCGGATCGGGTGGACCAGCATCGGGCCTTCATCGACGCGGCGGCCGACGCCGGCGCCGGGCATGTCGTCTACACGTCGTTCGTGGGGGCCGCCCCGGACTCGGTGTTCACGCTCGCCCGCGACCACTGGGCCACCGAGGAGCACCTGCGGGCCAGCGGGCTGACCTGGACGTTTCTGCGGGACAACCTTTATGCCGACTTCCTGCCGCTGATGGTCGGTGAGGACGGCGTGATCCGCGGGCCGGGCGGGGACGGGCGCGCCGCCGTCGTGGTGCAGGACGACATCGCCGAGGCGGCGGTGGGCGTGCTGCGTGATCCGGCGCCGCATGCCGGGCGTACGTACGACCTGACCGGGCCCGAGGCGCTGTCCTTCGCCGAGATGGCGCGGATCATCACGGCGGCGACCGGGCGGGCCGTGCGGTATCACGACGAGACGCTCGAGGAGGCGTACGCCTCCCGGGCCCGGTACGGTGCGCCGGACTGGCAGGTCGAGGCGTGGGTAAGCACGTACACGTCGGTGGCCGCCGGTGAGCTGGCCGCCGTGTCGCCGGCGATCGAGCAGCTCACCGGGCGCCCGGCTACTTCCTTGGGTCGGCTCCTGGCGTGACGGTCTCGCCGGTCGCCGCGCTGATCCGGGCCGCGTCCAGCACGTCGAGGGCGCGCACCGAGTCCCACGGGTCGACCGGCACCGGGCCGTCGCCGAGGACCGCGGCCCCGAAGAGCGCGTAGTACTCGTCCCATCGGCCGCGCTCCGACCGTACCGGCGCACCGGTCTTCCCGCGGTAGAGCCGGCCCCACCCGTGCTCCGGCTCGACGCCCCACCGCTCGCCCAGCGTGGCCGGGGTGCGGCCGGCCTTGAGCGCGGCCTCCTGGCCGTCCATGCCGTCCACCCCGTCGACGATGTACGTCCCGGTGGTGCCGGTGACCCGGAAGCGCGGGCCCGGTGCGGCCTGCCGCCAGCTGCCCCACAGGTGGGACTCGACGCCGTTCTCGTGGTGCAGGGCGACGAACACGTCGTCGTCCAGCTCGCCGTCGCCGCGGACCTCGGCGTACACCCTGGTGGCCGGGCCGTTCAGCACGAGCGCCTGGTCGACCAGGTGCGAGCCGAAGTCGAGCAGGGTGCCGCCGCCGGCCGCACCCACCACCCGGGCGGGGTCCCAGCGCTCGAACCGCGACTCGAACCGCCGGACGGTGCCCAGCACGCCCTCGCCGACCAGCTTGCGGACGGTGCGGAAGTCGGAGTCCCAGCGCCGGTTCTGATACACCGACAGCAGCACGCCGGCGTCCTCGGCGGCCTGGGTGACCTCGCGGGCGGCCTCGGCGTCCAGCGCGAAGGGTTTGTCGACGACCACGGCCAGGCCCAGCCCGATCGCCTCGCGGGCCAGCTCGGCGTGGGTGGCGACGGGCGTCGAGACGGTGACGGCCCGCACACCGTCGTCGGCCGCGTCGGCCACCGAGTCGTATGCCGCCACACCGGCCGGCAGCTGCGCTCGCCGCTCGGGGGAGCGGGTGACCACCCCGGCGAACTCGATGCCAGGGGTGGACCCGAGCAGTGGGGCGTGGAAGATCCGCCCGCCCGAGCCGTACCCCACCAAGCCGTAGCGAACGGTTTCAGCCATGCGACCGATCTTAGGCACGCGGCTGTCGGATGATTGATAAGGGCCGGTCACGGCCCGTTTCCG
>NZ_JBFAZH010000521.1:0-5383 GCF_040681735.1 Actinoplanes sp. NPDC051633
CGACAACCCGGACAAGAACCTGACCGACAAGCAGATCGAGTTCGCCCGGACGATCCACACCGCCGGCTCCGACCTGCTGTCGCTGATCGACGACATCCTCGACCTGTCCAAGATCGAGGCCGGCCGGATGGACGTCGAGCCGGACCAGGTCGAGTTCGAGGGTCTGCGCCGATACGTCGAGCAGGCATTCCAGCCGCAGGCCGAGGAGAAGGGCCTGGAGTTCCGCGTCGATCTGGCGCCCGGCCTGCCGGATTCGCTGGTCACGGACGCGCAGCGGCTCCAGCAGATCCTGCGCAACCTGCTGGCCAACGCGGTCAAGTTCACCGACCACGGCGGCGTCACGCTGAGCATCCACCTCGCCGACCCGGGCATGGAGTTCGACACCCCGTCGCTGCGCCAGGCCGGCCAGGTGGTCGCCTTCGCGGTCACCGACACCGGGATCGGCATCTCCGACGAGAAGCTGGGCCTGATCTTCGAGGCGTTCCAGCAGGCCGACGGCACGACCAGCCGCAAGTACGGCGGGACCGGCCTGGGCCTGTCGATCAGCCGGGAGCTGGCGGCGCTGCTCGGCGGCGAGATCAACGTCGCGTCGGTGCCGGGTCAGGGGTCGACGTTCACGCTGTTCATGCCGGACGCGTTCGTACCCGACGCGATGCCCACGCCGATGCTCCCCGCCGCACCCATCACCGCGGCCGCGCCGCGCACCGCGGCGCCGAGCCTCGACTACCCGCTGATCAGCCGGCCGGCCGAGGAGAACGGGCACGTCGTCACGCCGGCCAGCCGGCAGCTGGACGGCGCGACGGTGCTGATCGTGGACGACGACGTCCGCAACGTCTTCGCCCTGACCAGCGCCCTCGAGATGCACGGGCTGAACGTGCTCTACTCGGACAACGGCGTGGACGGGGTGCGGATCCTGGCCGAGCACCCCGAGGTCGACATCGTCCTGATGGACGCCATGATGCCCGACCAGGACGGCTATGAGACGACTCGGGGCATCCGCCGTAATCAGCGCTTTCAGGATCTGCCGGTAGTGTTCCTGACGGCCAAGGCGATGCCGGGCGACCGGGAGTCCGCGCTGGCGGCGGGCGCCAGCGACTACATCACCAAGCCGGTGGATCTCGACGAGCTGATCGAGCTGATGGCCCGCTGGGTCAACGCGGACGAGACGGAGACGAACCATGGCTAGCACGAGCCTGAGCCGGATTGAGGGTGGCGGCGGGGAGGTTGGACGGCGTGGCTGAGCGCGCCAAGGCCCTCCTGGTGGACGACCGGCGGGACAACCTGCTCGCGCTGGAGGCGATCCTGCAGGGGCTGCCGGTGCAGGCGGTCGCGGTGGAGAGCGGCGAGGCGGCGCTCAAGCAGCTGCTCACCGACGACTTCGCCGTGATCCTGCTCGATGCGCAGATGCCCAACATGGACGGGTTCGAGACGGCGAGCCACATCAAGCGGCGCGAGCGTACCCGGCATGTTCCGATCCTGTTCCTGACGGCCGCCGACCGGGACGCTCAGCTTGCCCTGCGCGGCTATGCCGTGGGTGCGGTGGACTATCTGACCAAGCCGTTCGACCCGTGGGTGCTGCGGGCGAAGGTGTCGATCTTCGTCGAGCTGTGGACGAAGACGCAGTTGCTCAAGGCGCAGAACGACGCGACGCGGGAGCGCGACGCCCAGTGGCAGCGGCTGACCGAGACGGTGGACGAGGCGGCCCGGGTGCTGCGCGGCGGTGGCGACCACGCCGCGGCGGAGGCTCTGGAGCTGCTGGAGAAGGCTCGCTGGGGTAACTCATGATCATCGTTCCGTTCCACCAGGACCAGCGCCTGCCCGGCGACCACTTGCCGGTCGAGGGCGAGGTGATCGCGCCGGAGCTGCCGCCGGGCGACATCTGGACCAAGCTGGCGGCGCTGGACGAGGCGGTCGCCACGCGTGTGGCCGCCGCCGAGGTCCCGGCGACGGTGATCTCCGGGGACTGCCTGGTCTCGATGGGTGTGCTGGCCGGCGTGCAGCGGACCGGCGTCGACCCGGCGGTCATCTGGTTCGACGCCCACGGCGACGTGCACACGCTCGAGACGACGACGTCCGGCTACCTCGGTGGCCTGTCGCTGCGTCTGCTGATGGGCGCGCACTCCGAGCTGCTGGCCGACCGCCTGGGCGTGCGCCCGGTCGCCGAGGACCGGTGTGTGCTCGTCGACGCTCGCGATCTGGACCCGGCGGAGGCCGACTTCCTGAAGGGCAGCGCCGTCCAGCAGTCGTCGGTCGGCGATCTGCGCGAGCTGCCGGACGGGCCGCTGCTGCTGCACGTCGATCTGGACGTGATCGACCCGTCCGACCTGCCGGGCCTGCTCTTCCCGGCCCCCGACGGCCCGCCGGCCAGCCGGGTGCTGGCGGCGATCCACCGGGTCATCGACACGGGCCGGGTCGTCGCGCTGGACATCGCCTGCCCCTGGCATCCGGCCGATCCGGAGAACCAGCGCCGCCGGTCCGGCCTGCTGACCGCCCTGCTCGGAAACTGACGGCCGCGCTCAGCGGTTGACGTACGGCTCGAGGGACCCCTCCAGGCCGCTGCGGATGACCGATTTCGGGCGCAGGCCCACGGTGGTGCTGATCGGACGGCCGTCCTTGAACAGGATCAGGGTGGGCATCGCCTGCACGCGGTAGGCGCGGACCGTCTCCGGGTTGCTGTCGGCATCCATCTTGGCGAAGGTAACCCGGCCGGAGAACGACGGCGCCAACTCGGCGAGCAGGCGGGCCATCGGGCCGCAGGGCGGGCACCACTCGGCCCAGAAATCGACGAGCACCGGCGTGGAGCTGGTCAGCACGTCGTCGGCGAAGGTGGCGTCGGTAACGACTTTCAGCAGGTCATCTGGCATCGGATCGTCCGTTCCTCGATGGCGTCGGCCAGCTGGTCACTCAGCCGGTCACGCACGATGTGGAGCTGATCGAGCACGCCGTCCACCTCGGTCAGCTTGCGCCGCAGCACGGCCACTGAGTCGGGGCAGACGTGCCCGGCGTCGTTCCCGGCGCGCAGGCACTCCACGAACGGGCGGATGTCGTCCAGCCCGAAGCCGGAGTCGAGCAGCGTGCGGATCTCGCGCACGACGCGCAGTTCGGCGTCGTCGTACTCGCGATAACCCCGCGCGTCGCGGGACGCGTGCAGCAGGCCCTGCTGCTCGTAATACCGCAGGGTCCGGGCGCTGGTCCCGGCGCGGCTGGCCAGCTCACCGATCAGCATTCCTCGACGGTAGGCCTTGCCATCGGTGTCATGGCAAGGCCTGTGTGACGGGCGGCTCAGGCGGTGATCATCAAGGCCGAGCGGAGACCGGTGATGTCGAGGACGCGGAGCAGGAAGTCACCCACATTGGTCAGCGCGAGCAGCGAGCGCGCGTGCTGCGCCTTGCGACTGAGAACCACCAGCGTGCCCAGGCCCTGACTGTCACAGAACGTCACGCCGGCCATGTCGAGCACGATCCGGCTCGGCGGATCGACGATCTCCTCGTTGACCATCGCCGACAGCTTCGCCACCGTGAGCACGTCGATCTCACCGGCGAGGAAGTAGGTCACCTCGTCGGGGGCGCGCTGAACCGTGATGGACAGCTCCGGTCGTTCCACCGACTCACCCTATCGCGACCGGCGGTTTCCTTCCTGTCGAGCGGCCCGCCGCGCGGTCACCGAAGGTGACATGAACAACCCTGGGGCCACTTCCGTCGTACCCCGCTGCCAGAATGGAAGGCGCTGTGACCACCTCATACCGCGCCGAGCCGTTCCCCTATCCGGAGGACGCGCCGGTCTCCCAGGCCCTCTTCGACCGCGCCCAGGGCATCGTGCCGGGCGGGGTCAATTCACCCGTGCGTGCGTTCCGAGCCGTCGGAGGCACGCCCCGATTCATGGCCGAGGGCCGCGGCGCGTGGCTCATCGACGCCGACGGCCGCCGCTACGTCGACCTGGTCTGCTCCTGGGGGCCGCTGATCCACGGCCACGCGCACCCCGAGGTGGTCGCGGCGGTGCAGGCCGCCGCTTCCAAGGGCACGTCCTTCGGTACGCCCACCGCGGCCGAGGTCGACCTCGCGGCCGAGATCGTCGCCCGCACCCCGATCGACCAGGTGCGCCTGGTCAACTCGGGGACCGAGGCGACGATGACGGCGATCCGGCTGGCCCGCGGCTACACCGGCCGGAGCCGGATCGTGAAGTTCGCCGGCTGCTATCACGGGCACGTGGACGCGCTGCTGGCCGCGGCCGGGTCCGGCGTCGCGACGCTCGGGCTGCCCGATTCGCCCGGCGTGACCGGCGCGGCCACCGCCGAGACGATCGTCCTGCCCTACAACGACGTGCCCGCGGTCGAGGCGATCTTCGCCGAGCAGGGCCCCGACATCGCGGCCGTGATCACCGAGGCGGCGGCCGGCAACATGGGCGTGGTCCCGCCGCGCGAGGGCTTCAACCAGCGGCTGGCCGAGCTGGCCCACGCGCACGGCGCGCTGCTGGTGATCGACGAGGTGATGACCGGGTTCCGGGTGTCGCGCAGCGGCTGGCACGGGCTGGACCCGGCGGACGCCGACCTGTACACGTTCGGCAAGGTGATGGGCGGCGGGCTGCCCGCGGCGGCGTTCGGGGGCCGGGCCGACATCATGTCCCGGCTGGCGCCGGCCGGTCCCGTCTATCAGGCCGGCACCCTCTCCGGCAATCCGCTGGCCTGCGCCGCCGGGCTGGCCTCGCTGCGGCTCGCCGACGACGCCGTCTACAAGCGCCTCGACGAGTTGTCCGCGACCGTGGGTGCGCTGGCCGCCACCGCGCTCACCGAGGCCGGGGTGCCGCACACCCTGTCGTTCGCCGGCAACATGTTCTCGATCTTCTTCAGCCCGGTCCCGGTGTTCGACTACGAGACGGCGAAAACGCAGGACGCCGAGGCGTTCAAGGCGTTCTTCCACACCATGCTGTCCCGCGGGGTCTATCTGCCGCCGAGCTCCTTCGAGTCCTGGTTCGTGTCGACGGCCCTGGACGACGAGGCTCTGGAGACGATCGCCGACGCGTTGCCGCACGCCGCCCGGGCGGCGGCCGCGACGAGGGTGGGCCGGTGAGCGAGCCGACGAGGACCACCGTGCACGTGCTGCGGCACGGCGAGGTGCACAACCCGACCAAGGTGCTCTACGGCCGGCTGCCCGACTTCCACCTGTCCGAGCTGGGCCGGCAGATGGCCAAGGCCGGCGCCGAGGCGGTCGCCGACCGCGACGTGACCTACCTGGTGTCGAGCCCGCTCGAGCGTGCGCAGGAGACCGCCGAGCCGTTCGCCGCGCAGTTCGAGCTGGACGTCGCTACCGACGTGCGGCTGATCGAGAGCAGCAACTTCTTCGAGGGCAAGAAGGTGTCGCCCGGCGACGGCTCGTTTCGCAACCCG
>NZ_JBFAZH010000522.1:0-5382 GCF_040681735.1 Actinoplanes sp. NPDC051633
ACCGGCGCCCGACCCTTCCGGGCCGGGCGCCGATCTGTTTGCCCCGCCTACCGGCCCGGCTGGATGGATGCTGGACGCCGCGGTCTGGGTGATCGGCCGGCCGTGGCTGCTCGCCGTCGCCGCCGCCGTACTGGTGGTCGTGTATGTGGCTGTCCGTAACGTGGTCGGCGGGTGGCGGCAGCGCCGCCACGCTGCTGCCGCCCGCCTGGTCACGATCGCACCGCCGCCGGAGGTCGACCCGCACAGCGCGGCGGCGTTGTGGGCGATCCTGCACGGCACCCTCACCCCGTCGCGCCGGCGGCGGCTGCTCTACGGCAGCCCGCACGTGGTCTGGCAATACACCTGGACCGGTCGGCGCCTGCTGATCTCGATCTGGGTGCCCGGCACCGTCGCCCGTGGTGCGGTGGAGGCCGCTGTCCGCGCCGCCTGGCCCGGCGCCGCCTGCACCGTCGACGACCCCGCACCGGCGCCGATCCCGGCCGGCACGACGGCGGTCGGCGGGCATCTGCTGCCCACCGCCGCCGAATGGCTGCCCTTCGAAACCGGCCACGACAACGACCCGCTCCGGGCACTCATGTCGGCCGGATCGCAGCTTCGACCCGGCGAGCACACCTGCGTGCAGATCCTGGCCCGCCCGGCGAGCCCCCGCCGCGCCGGACGAGCGCGCCGCGCCGCTGGACGCCTGCGTGACGGCAAGACCGCAGTGCCGGCAATCGACCCGGCCGCGCCGCTGCGATGGATCCTCGAGGCCTTCCAGACAGGGAACCCCACGCGCCGGCCGGGCCCGCCGCCGGGTGCGGGCCGCAGGGATCCGGGTGTCGAGCGCGACGTACGGGTGATCCTCGACAAGACCACCCATCTGTTGTGGACGATCGGCATCCGGTACGGGGTCGCCAAGGACAGCCGGCGTGCGGGTAGCGACCCGCGTCCGCGGCTGCGCGCGGTGGCGGACGCGATTGCCTCATCGTTCGCCGTCTACGCCGCCCGCAACCGGCTCGGCCACCGGGCACGGCTGCGCGCGCCGGTGGCCGTGCTGGCCGCCCGGCGGCTCGGCGCCGGATTCGTCGTCTCCACCCCGGAACTCGCCGCTCTGGCCGCTCTCCCCCGCGACTTGGCCGTTCCCGGTTTGGATCGGGCCCGGGCGAAGCCGATGCCGGCGCCGGCGGCGGTACCGGCCGGTGGCCGCACGGCGAAGGTGCTCGGCGACGCCGAGGTCGGCGGCCACGCCGTCGCCCTGCCCGTGGCCGACGCCCGCTACCACCTGCATGCGGTCGGGTCGACCGGCTCCGGCAAGACGACCCTGCTGGCCAATCTGGCGGTCGACGACATCACCGCCGGCCGCGGCACCGTCGTGATCGACCCGCACGGTGATCTGGTCCTCGACATCCTCGACCGGCTCCCCGCCTCCGCCGCCGGCCGGGTGGTGCTGTTCGACCCCGACCAGCCCAACCCGCCCACCCTCAACCCGCTGTCCGGTGACGACCCGGACCTGGTCGTCGACAACCTCGTGTCGATCTTCTCCAACATCTTCGCCAAAGCATGGGGGCCCCGGATGGACGACGTCATGCGCGTCGCCTGCCTCACCCTGCTGCGGCACGCCAACGTCACCCTGCAACACATCCCGCCCCTGCTGAACTCGGCGCAGTTCCGCTCCGCGATGACGGTCGGCCTTGACGACCCGGCCGGGCTGTCCGGGTTCTGGCAGTGGTACGACGAACTCACCCCCGGCCTGCGGGCCCAGGTCATCGGTCCCGTCCTCGCCCGGCTCCGGGCGTTCCTGCTCCGCGACTTCGTCAAACGGACCATGCGCTACCCCAAGTCCAGCTTCGACATCGGCGAGATCCTCGACGGCGGGGCGCTGCTCGTCCGCATCCCGAAAGGGCAACTCGGCGAGGACACCAGCAAACTGCTCGGATCGCTCGTTTTGGCGCAGGTGTGGCAAGCCGCCACCGCCCGCGCCACGATTCCGGCGGACCAGCGCCGCGACGCCACGCTGATCATCGACGAGTGCCAGAACTTCCTCACCCTGGCCACCAGCCTCGACAGCATGCTCGCCGAAGCCCGCAAATACCGCCTGTCCATGGTGCTGGCCCACCAGGACCTCGCCCAATTCCCCAGAGACCTGCTCGCCGCCGCGTCCGCGAACGCCCGCAACAAGCTGTACTTCACCGTCGCCCCCGAAGACGCCCGGGTCCTGGCCCGGCACACCCTGCCGGAACTCGACGAGCACGACCTGACCCACCTGGACGCCTACACCGCCGCCACTCGGCTGATCGTCGACGGCCGGCAAACCCCCGCCTTCACCCTGAAAACCCGGCCATCCCAACCGATAGTCGGGGCAGCGGCCCTGATCCGGCAGGCCGCCGCCGCGAACGTGCCCGCGCAGGACACCAGCGCCATCGACGACCTCGTCGACCGGTTCTCCACACCTCCCGGCGACAAGCGGCGGGCCCGCGGCAGCAACGGAACCCGAACCTGAGCCTCCCCTGCCGGTTCACCTGCCACTGACAGAGATCAACAGACCCCGGTCGGCGCATCGTCGAAGGTCCTCCGTCAGCCCTTCCGGTGGGTCTTCACCAGCCCTTCACCACCGCGCACCCGGCAGCCCCGGTTCATCCGGGCTGCCCGGGCGGTTGTGCCTGCACAAGGGTGGTGACCGGCGGTGGAAGCCGCTGCGCCGATCTCAGACACCCTCCCCTTCGGGAGGAACCCTCTCTTCCGCATGGAGCGTCCACCGTGCCGACCACACCCTCCGGCCCTCACCGGCCCCCGCGACCACCGTCCCGGCTGGCCCGGCTCGACCGGCTGCGCCGTCTCACCGTTCGCGACCACCGCCTGCTGAGCTGGCTCGCCGAGCACTACGTGCTCTCCGCCGCTCAGATCACCGCCGCGCTGTTCCCGTCGCCGCGCACGGCCCGGCTACGACTGGCCGTCCTGCACCAGCTGGAGGCGGTCAGCCGGTTCGCCGACACCACCACCGGCAACCGGCAGTACCTGTACACCCTCGGCCCGCTCGGCGCCGTGGTGTACCCGACACAGTTCAACGACCCCAACCGGGCCGACGCCCGCGAACCGCGGACCAGCATCGACCGCACCGAACGGATCATCGGCAGCCGCCGGCTCACCCACCTACTCGGCACCAACCAGCTGTTCATCGACCTGCTCGCTCACGCCCGCACCGACACCACCACCGGCCTGGCCCGGTGGTGGTCCGAGCAACACGCGACAGCGGTATTCGCCCGCGCCGGGATCCAGCCCGACGGCCACGGCGTCTGGGCCACGCCCGGCCGGCAGGTCGGGTTCTTCCTCGAGCACGACAACGGCACCGAACCCCTCGCCACCGTGCTGCGCAAGCTACGCCGCTACGAGCACCTCGCCGGCTACGGCCCTCGCTACCCGGTCCTGCTACGCGTCCCCAGCCGCCGCCGCGAACAACACCTGCTCGACCTCCTGGCCGGGGTGCCGACCGCCATGCCGGTCGCCACCGGCGTCCACGGCGACCACCCCGCCGGTCCCGCCTGGACCCTCACCACCCACCCGGGTACGCGGCGTCGGCTGCACGAGCTGCCCAGCGACCACGGACCGGACAACCCCGCCACCAACCCCTACCGCTTCACCGACGCCGACCCGCCGTAACCACCGGCCCATGAACCGACGGCCGTCCACGATGAGCGAGCACCAGCGCATCGCCGCGATCTGCGTCGTCTGACATGAGCTCACGCTGTCTGACACCACCCGCGGCAAGGGCTGACAGTGCAGCTCACCGGCACATCTGACGAACCTCACGGGCGGCGGGACTGACAGACCCGGCCGCTACCGTCCCTGGCAACACCCACTTCATTTATCGCTCCACCTGGTCCGGTCCCACCAACGGGAACCCATCGCCGCAACCACCCGGTACGCAACGCCCACCCGCCCTCCAGCCGGTCGGCACCCGCACCGAGCGACGACCCGAGGTCGCACCGAACCACCAGCACCACCGCTGCACCGGCACCAATGCGCCACGGCAACACCGCTTCACCATCCCCGTCATCTCGTGACCCGACCCATGCACCCGGTGGGCCGGTCACTTCCGCGCGCCCACACGCGCCCACCCCAAGGAGAACCCACACCATGACTTCGCCCGACCCGGTGACGCCGCTGACCCGCTTCGCCCGGCGCGTCCCTACCGTCCCTGCCCGCACGACCCAGGCCCGCACGACCCAGGCCCGCACGACCCAGGCCCGCACGACGCAAGCCCGCACCGCCCCAGTTCGCACAGCAGCTCCCGCCGCCACGGCCGACGCCACCGCCGTTCCTGCAGAGATAGCCCCTGCGGCGACGGTCGCCGCCATGGTCATCTGCCTGCCCGGCGGGCTTCCCGCGCAGGCACTGACCACCGCCGCGCTCGACCGGCACTTCGGCGTGACCGGAACCCTGCACCCGAGGTTCTGGGCCAAGCCCGACATGTGGCTGTGGCAACGCAGCCACCTGATCGACCTGCGCAAGGGCCGCCCCGCCGCGTGCGCCGGCGGACCGGTGAAACTGCTCGACCTGACCGGCATGCGCCATGCCGCCGGCCTCGGGGCGGGCATCCGCCACCAGGTGTGGCAGCAGGTCGTGCACGGGACCCGTCCCGCCCACGCCTGGCACGTGTTCCAGACCCGGCACCTGACCGACCCCGTCAAATACCCGCTCGCCCGGGCCGAGGCGGACTTCGTCAACCAGCCACGCGTCAACGCGATGCGGCTGCACAACGCGGCCGGTTACGGCGCCACCCACCTGCCGACCGGCGAGGTCGAGATGTTCCAGGCCGGACCGGTGGCCTACCAGCACTACACCGCCGCCACCGCGGTGTGCGCCGATGCGCTGCTCATCGCCGACGGCCACGAACTCGCCCCGGCCAGCGACGCTCTCGCCCACCGGGTGACCTACCTCGAGCTGGCCGGCCGGCACCTCGACACCGTCGACCCGGCCCAGCGACTGCTCGCGATCACCCTCTAGCCCGCCTCTAGCCCCACATCGCCGCGCTCCCGCCGACCCTGCCCGCGCCACATCCCGGCCGGTCGCAGGCACCGCCTGCGACCTCATCCCGGACTACGAACCAGCCGTTACCGCCGAGGACCTGGTCGCGCCGCTGATCACACCCAGCCTTGGGTCGCGCACACCACCACCACCACTGCCACCGCCCATGCCCATGCCAAACGAGGGACTCGATGCCTCACCGGTCTGACCACAGCGGATCCGCCGGCCCCGACGAGCCGACCTATCCGCAGGTCCGCGTTCAGCTCGCCGGGACCGACGGCAACGCGTACGCCGTCATCGCGGCCGTCGCCCGGCAACTCCGCCGCCAGGTCGGGGCCGACGCCGCCACCGACTTCACTACCGCCGCCTTCGCCTGCG
>NZ_JBFAZH010000523.1:0-5371 GCF_040681735.1 Actinoplanes sp. NPDC051633
CGCCTCGCGCGGAGGCCGGTTCAGCACGGTCGCCTCGAACAGCGGCGAACAGGCGACCGGCACGACGTCTCCGGGCTCGGCGGTGGTGCTGCCGGGGTTGATGACGGAGGCCTCGTTGGTGCCGTCGGAGCGCACCATTCCCGCGTACACCCCTTGCAGGTCGACGAGGGCGAAGACCGGAGGCGGACCGGGCCACAGACGCCAGGCCGAGAATCCCAGAACCAGCGCGAGGCCGGCCCCGACGAGCGCGATCAGGGTGCGGCGCGACAGCCGGTGCGATGCGTCGTCCGATCCGTGGGTGAGGACGTCCGTGGTCGGCGGCGGCGTCATCGCAGGAGCCGGGCAATCATGCGAACCCCCCTTGATGCGACCGTCCCTACGGTGTCATGGATGCCCACGGCCGCCAATCACGTGGTTGAATGTTTTCGCTGCGTAACCTGCTTGAGCTGGGCGTTTCGGGAGGATCAATGCGGATCCGTCGGGGTCTTTCGGTGCTGTTGTCAGTGGTGCTGGGCGGCGGGGTGATCGCCTCCCCGGCCCAGGCCCACGACGGCGGCCTGGGTGGGCGCCATTCGCTGCGCGCGCCGGTCACCGATGAGAACTTCTACTTCGTCATGGCCGACCGCTTCGACAACGGCGACACCGCCAACGACCGCGGCGGCCTCGGCGACGACCCGCTGGTGTCCGGGTTCGACCCGGTCAAGAAGGGCTTCTACAACGGCGGCGACCTCAAGGGACTGCTGCGGCGCATCGACTACGTGCAGGGCCTGGGCACCACCTCGATCTGGCTGACGCCGAGCTTCAAGAACAAGGCCGTGCAGCTCGAGGACGGGCCGTCGGCCGGGTACCACGGTTACTGGATCACCGACTTCACCCAGATCGACCCGCACCTGGGCACGAACGAGGATCTGCGGGCGCTGATCGAGGCCGCGCACCAGCGGGGCATGAAGGTCTACTTCGACATCATCACCAACCACACCGCGGACGTGATCGGGTACGAAGAGGGCGCGCGGCAGCCGTACGTCTCCAAGGACGTCGAGCCGTACCGCACCGCCGCCGGCCGGCCCTTCGACGACCGCGACTACGCCGGGACGGGGAGCTTCCCACCGCTGGACCCGGCCGTGTCGTTCCCGTACACCCCGGTCCTGGACCCGGCCGAGCGCGACCTCAAGGTCCCGGCCTGGCTCAACGACGTCACGCTCTACCACAACCGCGGCGACACCACCTTCGTCGGCGAGAACTCGCTCTACGGCGACTTCTTCGGCCTCGACGACCTGTTCACCGAGAACCCGCGGGTGGTCCGCGGGATGACCGACGTCTACAAGACCTGGATCTCCGACTTCGGCGTCGACGGCTTCCGCATCGACACGATGAAACACGTCAACGACGAGTTCTGGCAGCAGTTCGGGCCGGAGATCCTGCGGTACGCCCGCGCGCACGGCAAGAAGGAATTCTTCATGTTCGGCGAGGTGTTCGACACCACCAAGTCGTTCACCTCGCACTTCACCACCACCGACCGCATGCAGGCGGTGCTCGACTTCCCGTTCCAGGAGGCGGCGCGCAACTACGCCTCGCGCGGGCAGGCGGCCGACACGCTCGGCCGGTTCTTCGTCGACGACGACTGGTACACCGACGCGGACTCGAACGTCTACCAGCTGCCGACCTTCCTCGGCAACCACGACATGGGCCGGATCGGCGGCTTCGTGCAGGCCGACAACCCGGCCGCCGGCGAGGACGAGCTGGTGGCCCGCGACCGGCTGGCGCACGAGCTGATGTACTTCTCGCGCGGCAACCCGGTCATCTACTACGGCGACGAGCAGGGCTTCACCGGACCGGGCGGCGACCAGGACGCGCGGCAGACGATGTTCGCCAGCCGGGTGCCCGAGTACCTCGACGACGACCTGCTCGGCACCACCGCCACCCACGCGCAGGACAACTTCGTCACCACCCACCCGCTCTACCGGACCATCGGCGACCTCGCCGCGCTCACCAAGCAGCACCCGGCCCTGCGCGACGGCGCCCACCAGCACCGGTACGCCGACACGGCGGCCGGCGTCTACGCGTTCTCCCGCATCGGCCGCCACCAGCAACGCGAGTACGTCGTCGCGCTGAACAACAGCGAGACGGCCAAGACCGCCACGATCCCGACCTACGTCGGCGACGGCGACTTCCGGCGGGTGTACGGCGCAGCGCCGGACCGGCTGCGCACCGATGCCGGCCGCGGCCTGACGGTGAGCGTGCCGCCGCTGTCCACCGTGGTGTACCAGGCGGCCCGGCGGATCCCCGCGTCGAAGGCGGCCCCCGCCGTGTCGCTGGCCGCCCCGGCGCCGGCCGCCGCGACCCCGTCGCGCATGCAGGTGACGGCCGATGTGGCCGGCTCGTCGTTCAACGAGGTCACCTTCTACGCCAAGACCGGCCGGGGCGGCTGGACCCCGATCGGCACCGACGACACGGCGCCCTACCGCGTCTTCCACGACGTTTCCGGGCTGCCCACCGGCAAGTCCGTGCAGTACCGCGCGGTGGTGCTCGACAACGCCGGGCACACCCGGGCCTCCCAGCCGAGGCAGACGCGGGTGCCGCCGCCGGCACTGACGATCGAGGCGCCGGCCGAGAGCAGCAACGTGCGCGGCAAGGTCGAGGTGCGGGCGGTCGCCGACCCCGAGCGCGCCACGCACGTGGTCCGGTTCGAGCGCAGCATCGACGGCGGCCGGTGGACCACGATCGGCCGGGACGCGTCGTCGCCCGCGTACACGGTCTTCGACGACCTCGCTCCGCTGAACCTGGCCGCCGGCGCCCAGATCCGCTACCGCGCGATCCTGGCCCAGCCGGACGGCACCCGGGTGACCAGCGCGGTCCGCACGGTCCGGTACGCCGGGCCGCAGCTGCCCGCGGCCACCCTGCGCTACTACCGGCCGGCCGGCGACTACGACGGCTGGGGCCTGCACCTGTGGGGCGACGGCATCGATCCAGCAGTCCTCGCGCAGGTCGCCTGGGACAAGCCGTTGCCGCCGACCCGCATCGCGAACGGCTGGGCGGAGTTCGAGATCCGGCTGATCGACGACACCAAGCCGGTCAACTTCATCGTGCACCAGCCCAGTGGCGACACCGTGCCGACGACCCGGGAGCCGGGCGGCGACCGTTCCTTCCTGCCGATCGACCACCCGCAGGTGTGGATCGTCCAGGGCGACCCGACGGTGCACACCAGCCCACCGGGGCAGTGAGCGGTCAGGCGAGGGCGGCCTGCCGGCGGGCGCCGGTGGTCTTGCGGACCACCAGCTCCGGCTCGAAGAGCAACTCGTCCGGGCGCACCCCGGAGCCCTCGATCTGATTGACCAGCAGATCCACCGCCGCCTGGCCCATCATCTCGATCGGCTGACGCACCGTGGTGAGCGGCGGGTCGGTGCAGGTCATCAGCGCCGAGTCGTCGAAGCCGACGACGGACACGTCCGACGGCACGTCCTTGCCCAGCCGGCGAGCGGCCCGGATCGACCCGAGCGCGAGCACGTCGGAGGCGCAGATCATGCCGGTCACGCCGCGCTGGATCAGCCGGCCGGCCGCGAGACGCGCACTCTCCATCGAGAAGTTGGTGCGCTCCACCCACTCGTCCGGCTGATCCCACCCGGCGAGCTTGGCGACGGCGGCCAGCTTGCGGCGCGACGGCATGTGGTCCTCCGGCCCGAGCACCATGCCGATCCGCTCGTGACCGAGCGACCGCAGATGCCCGTAGGCCTGCTCGACCGCGACGGCGTCGTCGGTGGAGATGTGCGGGAAGCCGAGGCCGTCGACGCCGGCGTTGACCATGACCACCGGCATGCGGCGGTCGAGCAGCTGGCGGTAGTGGTCGTGCTCTGCGTCGGCCAGTGCGTACGACCCACCGGCGAAGACCACGCCGGACACCTGGTGGTCGAGCAGCATCTCGATGTAGTCGCGCTCGGGCACGCCGCCGATGGTGCGGGCGCACAGCGCCGGGGTGAAGCCGCGCTGGGCGAGGCTCGCGGTGACGACCTCGGCCAGGGCCGGGAAGATCGGGTTCTGCAGCTCCGGCAGCACGAGCCCGACCAGCCGGCCGCGCTCGCCGCGCAGTTTGGTGGGCCGCTCGTAACCGAGCACGTCGAGGGCGGTCAGCACGGAGGCGCGGGTGGCCTCGGAAACGCCGCTGCGCCCGTTGAGCACGCGGGAGACGGTCGCCTCGCTGACCCCGGCCTTCTTCGCAACTTCCGCCAGTCGTTTGGTCACGGCCGCAATCCTACGTCAAGATCCTGCAAGAACAGTACTGTCATTTGCAGCGACGAGCGGAGTCCTGCCGTCTCTTGCATCGACGCGTCGCAATCCCGTTCATGTCTGCTACCGCGCCGGTCCGAGCCGAGCGCCGAGCCGATACGGTTGATGACCATGACGACCTATTCCGGCCCGGCAAGGCTGATCCTCAGCGACGGCACGCGCGTCGCCGGCATGGCCTCGCTCAGCACCAACCTCAACGGCGGCCTGGAGGGCTGGGGTGGCAAGTTCCGCCCGGACCAGGCCAGCGCGGAGCTGCGTAACGCCGGCGACTCGGACGGCTTGCAGCTGGAGTTGCCGTACGACCAGATCGGCACGGTGGCGGTGACGGGGGTCCGCAAACTCCTCGCCACGCAGATCCTGATGTCGCTGGTCGGCCAGGGCCCCGCCCCCTTCTGAGGCGGCCGGCTAGCGAGGCGTGAAAGCGTCCGGGAAGCAGGCGATCAGCACCGCGGCGCTGAGCACGCAGGCGCCGGTGCGGATGACGTCGGCGGTCCGCAGACGGCGGTAGTGCGCGGGCGTGAAGCCGTCGCGCTGGAGGCGCACGTGCGCCGGGATGGCGGTGCTGAGCGTCGCGCCGAGGGCGACGACGCCGCCGGCTGCGACCAGCGCCCCCGCCCAGACGGAGACGCTGCCCGGCCGCACGAACGGGAACACGACGCAGGCCAGGAACGTCGGGAAGCCCGGCGCGATGATGATCGGCTGGATCCGGCGGCTGTACCGCGCGTGATAGGCGACGAAGGCGTCCGCCGGCACCGACGCGTACAGGGGATAGCTCACCTGCGTCGTCATCAGCGAGATGCCGACGACGTAGACGGCGAGCCCGGTGACGACGAGCAGATAGACGTGGGACGGATCCATCGGTTCAACCTTTCAGATACAGTAGCGCTGTATCTAAAGTAACGTAGCCTGAACCCGTGTCAACACAGCGTCGGACGTACGACAACGACCGCCGGCAGCAGCAGGCGGCCCAGCGCCGTGCAACGATCCTCAACGCCTGCCGCGAGGTGCTCCTCCGCGGCGGGTACGCCCAGCTGACCATCCGGGCGGTCGCCGACGCCGCCGAGGTGTCGCAGGAGACGATCTACAAGAG
>NZ_JBFAZH010000524.1:0-5370 GCF_040681735.1 Actinoplanes sp. NPDC051633
GGTGACGCCCCGGTCACGATGATCAGGTCGGCCCGGTCCAGGCGGTCGAGGTCGGCGTCCGGCGTGATCAGGAAACCCGTCGAGGTGCGCAGCGGCCCGGGCGTCGCCGCGCAGACCGCGTACCGGTAGCGCGGCAGCTCCGGGTCGGCCCGCGGGAGGCCGAAGATCTCGCTGGCGATGCCCAGCTCGAAGGCGGCCACCGGCTCGGCGACGACGACGGCCACATCTACGGTCATGAGCCCATGATGGCACGAACTGCGGCCTGCGTGGCAAATCTGCCAACCGGGAGCGGGTACGGGGAAGGCATGACCTTCCTGGGACCGCTACTGATCGTGTACGTCGTCTGGGGCTCCACGTACCTCGCGCAGAAGGTGGGGCTCGAGGGCCTGCCCCCGCTGACCATGAACGCGATCCGTTTCCTGGTCGCCGGCGCGCTGCTCTACGCGTGGTGCCGGTATCGGCGGATGCCGAACCCGGACCGCCCGCAGTGGCGGGCCGGCGCGATCCAGGGCCTGTTGCTGCCGGCCGCCGGCACCGGTGGCGCGGCGTGGGCCGAGCAGTGGCTCTCGTCCGGCGTCACCGCGCTCTTCCTGGCGAGCATCCCGCTGTGGATCGTGCTGGGCCGGCGCTTCACCGACGGGGAACGGATCACCTGGCCGGTGGCCCTGGGCCTGCTCGCCGGCTTCGCGGGGGTGGCCGTGCTGGCCCGCCCGGCCGGTGGCGGCGACGCGGTGGCGATCGGGGTCGCGCTGGCCGGCGCGCTGTGCTGGGGGCTGGGCACCGTCTACGCCGGGCACGCGCCCCGACCGGCCTCGGCGCTGATGGCGAGCGCCATCGAGATGCTGTGCGCGGGCGCCATCCTCACCGTGCTCTCCGGCGTCACCGGCGAGTGGACGCGGATCGACGTGACCGGCCGGGCCGCGCTCGCGGTGGGCTACCTCATCGTGTTCGGCAGCCTGGTCGCCTACACGGCGTACACCTGGCTGCTCGACCACGTCGCGCCGCGGATCGCCGGCACCTACGCCTTCGTGAACCCCGTCGTGGCGGTCCTGCTCGGCTGGTGGATGCTCAACGAGCCGCTGACCGCGCGGACGATCCTGGCCACCGCGGTCATCGCGGCCGGGGTGGCCCTGATCGTGCTGGCGCCTGTCCGGGCCCAGCCGCCCTCCGCGTCAAGCGCAGCCGATTCGGGCTCAGCCGATCGTGAGGTCGAGCGTCTTCGTACCTGACTTGGGGATCGACACCTTGTCGTCCCATGCGCCCGAGGCGACCGTGCCGCCCGCCCCGCCGGTCAGGGTCCAGCGCAGGAGCACCGCGCCGCCGCCGATGATCGACATGTCGTAGGTGCCGCCCTGCCCGGTGAAGTCGGCGACGGCCAGCTCGTCACCGGTCGCCGCGTTCACCGCGGTGATCCGGCCCCCGGTGAACGACGGTTGCCCGGGCCCCACCGTGATCGTGCCGGTCAGCCGGCTCCCCGCGGAGAGCGTCATGTCGTAGGTCGCGCCCGTTCCCGGCAGCACGGTGACCGTCTCGGCCTGGAAGCGGTTGCCCGTCGGGCCGGGCAGCTGCCGCGGCGCGGAGCCGTCCTTCGGGGTGAAGATCAGGGGCCACGGGTACGGGCCGAGTGAATAGACCCGGAAGCTGCCGTCGGGGAAGCTCTCGAAGAACGGCGGCGTGGTGTCCAGCGGCCACGCGTTGACGCCGACATTGACCTTGGCCAGCGGCGCGCCCGCGGGATTCCGTACCGTGCCCCGGATGTCCCCGCCCGGATCCAGCAGCACCCGCGGCAACCTCGTGGTCCTGCCGGTCTTCACCTTGAACTTCACGGCCTCCTTCTGGTCGCCGGAGCCGCCGCTCTCGCCGACCCACTGCGCGCCCAGGCCCCGGGCGTTGGTCGAGTAGACGAACATCTGGTACGTGCCGGCCGGCGCCGCGTACGTCGTGAGCTTGCCGTTCTTGTAGGTGCAGCCCTGGTGCCTCCCGTCGGGCACGCCGCCCTCGCCCGGCGTCGCGAGCACGACGCACCACTGCTTCTGCCCGGTGCCCGTCGCCCGGTCGACGACCTCGACGCTGACCCGGCCGCCCTCGTCGAGTGGCACGGTCACGTCCGTGCGGCCGCCGTCGGCCACCGTCACCGGCACCGGGCCGCTGGGCAGGTGGTCGCTGCTGCTCTCGGGGTTCACCCGAATCGTGGTCGGCCCGGCCGTCAGCCCGGGAATGGTCACCGTCGCGCCGTCCGTGCAGTAGCCGGTCGCATTGCCGACCGACACGCAGAAGTGTGCGGCCGGACCGCCGGTCGCCTTGTCCGTCGCCGTGACCCGCAGCGTGCTGCCGAGCACCCAGGTGTCGTCGACGACCGTGGCCGAGCCGGGCGTCAGCGTGAACACGTGTGCCTGCTCGGCGGTGGCCTGCCCGTACGCGTACTGGGTGAGGTCGCTGGCGAGGTTCCAGAAGGACACCCGGTAGTTCTCCGGGTCGATGCCGTTGACCGCCCAGGTGCCGTCCCGGCCGGTGACGTCCCCGTACGACCTGCCGCCGGCCACCGCCTTCACGGTGACGAAGGCGTTCACCACCGGCGTGCCGTCCGGCGTGGTCAGCGTGCCGCTCAGGGCGGCGGACTCGACGTCGCGGGTGTTCGCCGTGGTCACCTCGCCGGCCCGCACGGTGATGCGCTCGGCCTGATCGCGATGCACGGTGCCCGGGACGTACGTGTCGCTGCGGTCGGGGTTCTCCCAGGAGACCAGGTACACGCCCGGTTCCAGGCCGCCGAAGTAGTAGCTGCCGTCGTCCCCGGAGTACTGCGTCTCGACGACCGTGTCGTCCTGCCAGACCTTCACGACGCGGTCGGTCACCGGCCGGCCGCCGCTGTACTTCAGCGTGCCCTGGATCGCGCCCCGCGGCAGCAGCGTCTCGTCGACGACGGTCGTCTGCCCCGTCGCGACCGTGAACACCGCGCCGTCCTCGAGCCGCGTCACCTGCGGCACGTACTGGAAGCCGGTGATCTCGGTCTCGACGGCGACCCGCCACTGCCCGGCGGGCACGCTGATCGAGTATCGCCCGCCGTCGAACGTGTCGCCGCGGACGAGCCCGGTGCCGTCCACCGGGTACGCGGTCAGATAGAAGTCGGTGGCCGGACCGCCGGACGACGCCGTCACCGTCCCGCTGATCGTGCCCGTGACGACGCCGGCCGCGGCGGCGCGGACGGGGTTCGCCCACCCGCCGATGATCAAGAGTCCGGCCGTGGCGGCCGCGATTATCCGGCGGATCAAGGCGATCAGCTCCCCGTGTGTCGATGTCGCATCATCCACAAGGGAGGGTACTGCCCGACGCCGCTCCCGGTGGGGCGGCCGGTCCCGGATCGTGGCCCGTTCTGGTGAGGTGGGACCGCGGTCCGGGGCCCTACCTTGCTGGTATGTCGAGATTCGCTGTCGTTGTCGGACTGTTGCTGGCGCTGGGTGGGTGCGGCGCCGACGAGACCGTGGTCAAGGTGGTCGACGAGGGCACGCACGTCACGGGTACGCGATCCGGCGCGGTGACCGTCCCGCTGGGGGAGAAGCTGGTCGTCGACCTCGGCGAGGTGAACCACTCGATCGGCGACGGATGGTTCCTCGTCACGCCGCCCGACCGGGCCGTGCTGACCGACGAGGGCGACCAGTACGACTCCGAATGTGACAAGCCCGGCTGCGGCGGCACCATGACCTGGCGTTTCGGCACGGCCGCGGCCGGCGCAACCGAGCTCACGCTGCAGTACTGCTATCGCTCCCGGCCGCCGAACTGCGAGCCGATGTCCGATCGCGGCCCGGCCGACCCGGTCGAGATCGCGGTGACGGTCTCCTAGAACCGCTTCACGTAGCGATGGCAGGGCACGCCGATGGTGGTGCCGTCGTGCTCGGCCCGATACTCGAACTCGCCCTCGTCGAGCCAGCCGGACCGCTCGTAGAAGCGGCGCGCGCGGGCGTTGCCGGACACCACGGCCAGCCAGGCGGCGCTGTGACCGGCCGCCGCGACCTGCCGTTCCCCCTCGGCGAGGAGCCGGCCGGCGATGCCGCTGCCCCGGTGCTGCGCGGCGACGAAGACCTGTTCCACCTCGTCGTCCGCCACCGTCACGAACCCGGCCACCACACCGTCCACCTCGGCGACGGTGGTGCCCGGGATCCGGTCGGCGGCGCGCGGCCGGAACGACTTCTCGGTGCGCACGACGACCAGCTCCTCCGGGACGTGGCCCAGATGACCGTCGCGCCAGGCGGCCGCCCAGACCGCGGCGACCGCGTCGGTGTCGGCGGGCCGGGCGGGCCGGAGCTCGATCATTCGGCGGTCGCGCGGACGTCTTCGCCGTAGACGTGGTCGACCGTCAGGACCAGCAGCACCCGGCGGTCGGAGACCATCACCGAGCGGTACTCGTCCCAGTCCGGGTGCTCGCCCGCAGCCCGGCGGTAGTAGTCGACCAGCGCCTCGACCTCCGGTCCCTGCGGATCGGCGCCCGGCCCGATCAGCTCGACCGGGCCCTCCGCGGTGGCCCACGCCCAGCCGTCGGAGCGGGTGACCTCGAGGGCGGCACGCGGGTCGCGGCGCAGGTTGGCGGTCTTGGCGCGGCCCTCGGTGATCGAGACGTAGATGCGGCCGGCCTCCCGGTCGTAGAACGGCGTCACCGGCGAGAGCTGCGGCAGGCCACTGGCCTTGATAGTTGCCAGCACGCCGATGCGGCTCTCGGCGAGCAGAGCCCGGGGATCGAAGTCGCTCATCGCAGCCTCAGTTGTTGTCGATGGGAGTGGCGCCGAGGGACAGCTCGGTGTCGGCGACCATGCGGGCCACGTCGATCGGGCGGCGCTGGAACTCCTGCGCCACCACCTCGAACGGGTCGACGTCGTGGGCGTTGCCCTGGGCATCGGTGGCGCGCAGGACGTACCGGTAGCCGCGCGGGGAGTTCGGCGCCTCCCGGACCTGCCAGGTGGCACGCCGGTCGACGGCCATCACGCGGGCCAGAAACGACACGATGTCGGTGTGCAGGGTCGCCCAGTCGCTGTTCTCGAACTCCTCGAGCGGCAGCTCGTTGATGTAGCTCTGCAGGTACGGAAGGACCGAGACGGGGTCGCTGTCGGCCTCGCCGGGAGGCGCGCCGACGACCTCGATGACGGAGTCGAAGTTGTCCCGGAGGTCGGCCGCCCAGTCCGGCAGCCCGGATCGTGCCTCGTCGACCCTGCTCGAATCCGTCACGTCTCGCCTTCCGCAGGTCAGCTGGTCTCGGTGAAGATGATCCCGGCCTTGGTCAGATAGTCCCGCAACGCCGGGCTCGGCCCGGCGCCGAGGAACGCCCAGCGCGGATCGTACGACGGGTCGGCGTTCCGCAGGGCGACGTCCTTGTTGATCTGT
>NZ_JBFAZH010000525.1:0-5367 GCF_040681735.1 Actinoplanes sp. NPDC051633
GCCCACGTCCCGTCGCCACCACCACCCGGGCCCGGGTCCTCGCCGCGATCGACCAGCTGGGATACCGGCCGAACGCGATCGCCAGCGCGTTACGCGGGGGCAGCACGCAGACGATCGGGCTGCTCACCCCCAACCGCAGCAACCCGTTCTACGGGTCGCTGGCCGAGGCGATCGAGCGGGCCTTCGGGGAGCAGGGCTATCTGACGCTGACCGGCAGCACGTACGGCCACCGCGCGAGCGAGGAGCGTCTGCTGCAGACGTTCGTCGACCGCAAGGCCGACGGCCTGATCCTCACCTCCGGTGTGTCCCTGACCGGTGGTGTCGAGCTGAGCGAGCTCGAGCAGCCGGTCCTGCTGCTGGAGGAGCTCGCCGACCCGGACGACCGGTTCTCCACCATCAGCACCGAGGACGAAGGCGACGCCGCCCGCGCCGTCGATCACCTGCAGATCCACGGTCACGAGCTGATCGGCTGCATCACCGGTCCACCGCACGTCAGCACGGACGGCCTGCGGCTGGACGGGTGGCGGGCGCAGCAGCGGCGCACCGGCCGGCCCGGCGGCGACGGCCTGGTCGCCTTCGCCGAGGTCAGCGAGGGTGGTGGCTACCAGGCGGCGTGCCTGTTGCTGAGCCGCCACGGCCGCCCGTGGACGCTGTACGGGCGACGACCGACGGCACTGTTCGTCGCCTCGGACGTGCAGGCCATCGGCGCGTTGCACGCATGCTGGGAGCTCGACCTGCGGGTGCCGGACGACGTCGCGGTGGTGTCGATGGGTGGCACGGGCGCGGCCCGCTACACGATTCCGCCGTTGACGAGCATGCGGCAGGACGTCGAGTACCTGGCACGGACGGCATGCGCCCAGCTGCTGTCGGAGATCCGCCGGCCGGGCACGGCGGCGGCGCACGTGCGCCTCACCGGCAACCTGGTCGTCGGCCAGACGTGCGGCTGCGAGCGCGTACCCGCGCTGGTCGCGGACTGACGAATCCGGACGCTCTTGACCAGCGCGGAGCAGGGGCGCACGATGAGTGGCAATCGATTGCCAAGCCATGGAGGATCTCGTGCCTCGAATCAGCTACGTCGATCCGGACTCGGTGACCGATCCGGAGCTTGCCGGCTATCTCGACGACTCCCGGAGGTACGGCACACCGCGGTTGGAGAGCCAAGCCATCCGCGCGCATGTGCCGGCCGTGTTGCGTACCTTCAACCAGTCCTGGCAGCAGGTGTTCCGCGAGGGCGTGCTCGACCACAAGGTGAAGGAGCTGGCCCGGGTCTTCGTGGCCAAGTCGTTGGACTGCGGCTACTGCGCCGGGCAGCGGTCCCACCTCGCCGATGTCGATGAGGGCGACGTGGACGACCTCATCGACTTCCGGCGCTCCGAGCGGTTCACCGAGCGGGAGAAGGCCGCCCTCCTGCTGGCCGAGGCGATCGCCTGGGATCCGCTGATGGCCGACGACGAGGTGTGGGCGAAGCTGCACGAGCACTTCACCGAGCCGGAGATCGTCGAGCTCGGCTACTTCATCGGGCTCACCATGGGGCAGCAGAAGTTCCTCAAGACGCTCGGCATCAAGCACGGCGAGCTCGGCCGGGACAGCACCGCGGGCCTGGCGCCGGAAGTCGCCGCCACAATGGGGCCGTCATGAAGGTGGTCACAGACGCCGATTTCGACACCGTGATCGGCGGGGGCGGCCCCGTACTGGTGGATTTCCGCGCCGACTGGTGCGGGCCCTGCCGTCAGCTGGCTCCGGTCCTGGAGCGGCTGGCCGCAGGGTGGGGCGACCGAGCCGATGTCGTTCAGGTGGACGTGGACGCGAACCCGGCGGGCGCCGGCCGGTACGGGGTGACCGCGCTGCCCACGTTGATCCTGTTCGTCGACGGCGAGCCGGTGCATCGGGTGCACGGGCTCAGGCCGGAGGGTGCGCTGCGGGCCGAACTGGACCCGTGGATCCCCTGACGATCAGCCTGGTCGGGAGCGCAACGTCGGCGACCGGTGAGCCGGCGATGCGGGCCAGGACCAGCCGGGCCGCCCGCGCGCCCAACTCCTCCTGGTCGATGGCGACGGTCGTCAGCGGCGGCCGCAGCCACTCGGCCAGCGGCATGTTGTTGACGCCGACCAGTGAGACGTCCTCTGGGCAGCGCAGTCCCCGTGCCGCGAGCGCCGCGTAGCACCCGACCGCGAGCATGTCGTTGCCGGCCAGGATCGCGGTGACCTCGCCGCGGTCCAGCAGCGTCCCCCCGGCCCGCTCGCCGGCTGCGGCCGTGTACTGCCTCGCCCGTACGATCCAGGATCTCGCCGGTTCGATACCGGCGCGGCGTAGCGCATCGCGGTAGGCGGTCTCGCGTGCCCCGGTCACCGAGATGCCGGCCGGGCCGGTGAGATGCCCGATCCGGCTGTGCCCGAGCCCGGTCAGGTGCCGGACGGCCTGCCCGATTCCCTCGGCGTCATCACTGGTCACGACGGGTGCGGCGACGTCCGCGACACGGTTGATCAAGACCACCGGTACGCCTTCGGCCACCAGCGCCGAGATCGCGTCGTCCCGCTGGGTCGCCGACGCGATCAGATAGCCCTCGCACCGCCGGGCGCGAAACACGTCCAGCAGCACCGCCTCCCGCCCGGGGTCGTTGTCGGTGCTGGCGATCAGGCCCTCGAACCCGTTCTCCCGCAACTCGTTCTGCACCCCGCGCAGCACCGGTGGATAGAACGGGTTGAGCAGGTCGGGCACCAACACCCCGACCGTCGCCGACCGCTGGGTGCGCAAAGAGCGCCCGACCGGGTCGGCCACGTACCCGAGCTCGGCCGCCGCCCGCGCCACCCGCTCGGTCGTCTCTCGGCTGATCCGTCCGGGCAGCAAGGGGTTGAGTGCCCGCGAGGCGGTCGCGGGATGCACCCCGGCGGCCCGGGCAACGTCCTTGATGGTCAGGCGACCCATCCGGCCACCCTAAGCCTCACGACGTCAGCCCGGAGATGCCGCGGTCATGTGCTCCCGGTGGCGATGCCGGATCACCAGCCACGTGATCCACCCGGCGCCGATGATGAACACGAAGCTGATGAGGCGGTACAGCACGACGGTCGCGATGGCGGTCGACACGTCGACGCCGCCGGTCACCAGCCCCAGGATCAGCGCGCTGTCGATGATGCCGAGCCCGCCCGGGATGATCGTGATGGTCCCCGCGGCCATGCCGGCGCAGTAGGCCAGGAGCACCTGCGTGGCGCTGATCGAGGCGTCGCTGATCGCGTGGAAGCACAGCCAGAGGCAGACCGCGTCGGCGACCCAGTTGAGCACCGCGAAGGCGGCGGCCGCAGTGCCGTGCCGGGGGCCGAGGCGGGCCGCACCCAGCTGGTCGACGAATGCGTGGACGCGCTCGAGGCCGCGGTCGGCCGGGCGGCGACGGAGACGATTGACCAGAGCCAAGGCACGGCGGATCACCGGTTCCAGAGATTGCGGGCGGTGGGTGACCCGCCGGACGCCCACGCCGATCAGCACCGCGACGGCGGCGAGGCCGGCCAGGCTGTACCACTGCGGTCTGCCGTGTGAGGCGAGCGCTCCCGCGGCGGTGACGACGGCCAGCGCGGCGGCGGACAGGATGGCGGACAGGGTGATGCACCAGGTCGCGATGGCGGGGCTCGCGCCGAACCGGCGCATCTGCTGGTAGTTGAAGCGGGTGGAGAACGCCGGGCCGGCGGGCAGGGTGACGCTGAGGGAGTGCGCGGCGTAGGCGAGAGCGACGTGCCGGTAGAGCGGGACGCGGACGCCGGCCGAGAGCAGCAGGCTGCGTTGCATCCGCGCGTACGCGCCCATGGCCATCAGCTCGGCCGCCACGGCGGCGGCCAGCCACCCCGGATGTGGGGCGCGCAGGTGCCCGAACGCCTCGGTGAGCGACGGCCAGCCCAGCGTGAGCTCGACCGCGAACAGCACCAGGACGACGGCCAGCCCGATCCGGCGCACCCGGGAGCCACGGTGGGTGGGGGAGGTGTCGGGCTCGGTCACCCCCTCATCCTCTTACAGTGGAAGGTCCGTTGATGATCGGACGGATAGACGTTGATGCAGATTGCGATGAGACCGGCCCGAGCCGATGAAGCTCGGGCGCTGAGCGAGCTGGCCCTCAGGTCCAAGGCGCGATGGGGGTACGACGACGACTTTCTGGAAGCGTGCCGAGCCGAGCTGACGCTACGCCCGGAGGAGATCAGCGCCAGACGTACCGTCGTCGCCGAGGCTGCCGGTCAGCTGGCCGGCTTCTACACCGTGGACGGCGTGCCTCCCATCGGCGAGTTGGGCAACCTCTGGATCACACCGGAGCACATGCGTCACGGAATCGGACGGCAGTTGTGGCGTCACGCCATGAACGCCGCCCAGGGACTCGGGTTCGAGGCCCTTTTGATCGATGCGGACCCGAACGCCGAAGGCTTCTACCTCAAAATGGGAGCGACGGTCGTGGGCGAGGTTCCGTCAACAGCCATTCCGGGTCGGGTGCTGCCGCGGCTGAGGGTCGTTCTGCCTTCGTAGGGACGGTCAGAGGTACATCCCGGTCGTGGGGGCGGTCGCCGGGACCGTCACCGGCTGGGCGCCGGTCCTCAGCGCGTACAGCTCGGCCAGCGTGGCGCCGTCCGGGCCGATGCCGGCCGGTGTGCCCAGCCACGCGACCGCCTCCGCGTACGGGAGCCGGCCCACCTCGATCGACGCCAGGCAGCGGCCCGGCCGCACGACCGCCGGGTGCAGCGACGCCAGATCCTCGTTCGTCGTGATCGCGATCAGCGCGTTGCGGCCCTGCCCGAGCAGCCCGTCGGTCAGGTTCAGCAGGCGCGACAGCGACTGCCCCGCGCTCGCCTTCGCCTCGCCGCTGACCAGCTCGTCGCAGTCCTCGAGCATCAGCAGCCGCCACCGCGGCTCGTCGTCGTCCCCGCTGCCCAGCGCCACGCTCATCAGGTACGCCGGATCGCCGAACAGCCGCTCCGGGTCCAGCACGCAGTCGACCTGGCACCAGCCGCGCCACTGCTGCGCCAGCGCCCGCAAGGCGGTGGTCTTACCGGTCCCCGGCTCGCCGTGCAGCAACAGCAGCCGGCCGTTCACCGCGCTGCCGTCGATCGCCATCAGCTTCTCGAGCGTCTGCGCGACCGGCCCGGCGTAGTTGCGGCGTATCGACGACCACGGCGCCGCGTCGATCTCGCGCTGCACCCGGCGCGGCCCGTGTGTGCCGAAGTGCCAGAACCCGATCGGCACGCTGTCCGGCGCCGGCTGCGGCTCCTCCACTGCGTTCACGACCGCCGTGGCGAGCACCGACTCCGCCAGCTCGGCGCTGACCGCGGTCACCGTGACCCGTGCCCGCCGGCTCTGCCGCCACCGGGTCACGTGCAGGGTCCAGCCCTCGCCGAC
>NZ_JBFAZH010000526.1:0-5361 GCF_040681735.1 Actinoplanes sp. NPDC051633
AGCGGCGGCGACCAGCGCGGCGTGCAGCTCCTCGCCACGCCCGGTCTGCATCAGCAGCACCGGCGACAGCAGCGTGCCCAGCGTCTCGGCCAGGGAAACTATTGGTTGGAATGGCGTGTGTCCCGAGAAACCGAAACCCGCATTGCTGACCAGCACCAGATGGAAGTGCTCGCGCATCGCCTCGACGACCGGCAGGTAGAGCGCGAACGAGCTCGGCCAGTCGTGGCTGATCAGCAGCGGCGTCGCGGCCGGGTTGGCCGACTCGATGTGGGCGAAGTGGATCGTCTGCCCGTCGACCTCGGTGACGAACTGGGGCAGGCGGTTGAGGGCCGCCTCGGCGGCGCGCCAGTCGTAGCTCTCGGCCCAGTAGGTGGCGAGGCCGCGCAGATAGTCGGCGGGGACGCCGCGGGTCCAGCCCTGGCCCGGGATCTCCGGCGTCCAGCGGGTGCGCCTCAGCCGGTCACGCAGGTCATCCAGCTCGGACTGCGGGACGGCGATCTGGAAGGGGCGGATCTCGCTCACGGCTACTCCTCGGGTTCTGGAACGGATTGCTTTGTTCCGTTCGAGATGAGCGTAGCACCTATCCGCCCGGAGCGGAATACTTCATTCCGTACGGCTATCCTGACTGTCATGCCCAGCCCGACGTCCGGCCGCGCCCAGCAGGCGCTTCGCAACCACGAGGTCATCCTGACCGCCGCCCGCGAGGTGTTCCTGGCGGACCACCGTGCCCCGATCTCCGCGGTCGCCGAACGCGCCGGCGTCGGCATCAGCGCCCTCTACCGCCGGTACGCGAGCAAGGAAGACCTCCTGCGCACCCTCTGCCACGACGGCTTGCGCACGTTCATCGCCGAGGCCGAACGCGCCGCCGCCGACCCGGACGACTGGACCGCCTTCGAGACCTTCCTGCGCGGCGTGGTCGATGCCGACGTCCACTCCCTCACCGTGCACCTGGCCGGCACCTTCACCCCGACCGACGAGATGAACACCGACGCGGTCCGCGCCGGCGAGCTCTCGGACGCGCTGTTCCGGCGGGCCCGCCCCGCCATGCGTCCGGACGCCACGAGCGGCGACGTGGCCATGCTGTTGGAGATGTGCGCGGCGATCCGGGTGCCGGACCCGGAGCGCACCACGCAGCTACGGCGGCGATACCTGACGATCCTGCTCGACGGGCTGCACGACGGGCGAACGCCGACAGCCGAGGCGCCGACGCCGGCGGAGGTCAACTACCGCTGGCGGCGAACGACCGGCACCGATCGGCCCGTAGTGTGACTCGCATGAGCGAGGTGCGCATCAGCGGCGACGATCCTGTCACGATCTCGCGCAGCCGGTCGGTGAGCGAGCTCATCAGCCGGCTGACGAGCGAGGAGTATCTGCCGCACGCTTTCCGGAACGTGGAAGTGCATAGTCGTTCCGGTGTGCGTGACGTTGATCAAACCCAGCTCGCACAGGCGACAGAGCGAGAACTCCACCAGATCCGGGTCCGACACCACGGTCGCAGCCATCGGCAAGGTCCACTCGTCCGCGAAGACGGCGAGTGCGGTGAGCGTCCTGAAGTCGTCGGTGACGAGCCTGCCAATGACGGTCTCGAGGACCGCACGGAGCGGCTCAGCAAGCCTGAGCGGGTTCGAGCCGTACCGGTCGAGTAGGTCGGCGGGCGTCAGGACCCGCGCATGCGCCGCCGCCAGCTGCAACGCCAGAGGCAGTCCGTCCAGTCGGCGGACGAGCGCCGCCACGGCTGCCGCGTCGGCATCGGTCAGCCGATAACCCGGCCAGCGTTGACGCAGGTGACTGACGAACATCCGTACGGCGGGAACATCGATGACCTCAGCGGCGGTGGCCGCGGTCGCTGCGGGTACTCCCAGCGGAGGGACAACCCAATAGTGCTCGCCATCAACCCGCAGAGGCTGTCGGCTCGTCACGAGGATGCGTAACGCCGGGCGCGAGGTGCGAATGGCGGAAAGGCAGCTCAGTGGATCCACTCTGCTTATCATGTCGTCCAGCACCAGGACACTGAGGTGATCGTCCGATTCGGTACTGCGCGACCAGTCATCGGATGCCCGGAACACCTCCCATCCGTTGTCTCGCAACTCACGGGCCGCGGCGTTCGCGACAGCCGTCTTTCCGACCCCGGGCAGCCCACCCAGCGTGATCAGGCACGGCATGGCGTCCAAGTGTTCGATGATCTGGCAGATCAGATCGTCCCTGTCGATCAACCCACCCGGTGGCGGCGGGGTGATCGAGCCGGAGTGCAGGCCGGCTCCACTGGGAACCCTCGGCTGGAGCCCGTTCAGCAGTTGCTCTCTCTCCGCTTCATTCAGTCGAAGTGCCTCGGCGAGCAAGCGCAGCGACTCGCCGCGAGGCGATTGCGTCCGGCCGCCCTCTATGTAGCGGATCATCCGCACGCTAAGGCCTGAACGCTCGGCCAGGTCCTCTTGCGTCAGCCACGCCGCCTTGCGGTATTCGCGCAGCCGCGCGGCTAGATGTGCTCCGTCGGGATCCGATTCGCTGGGCACTGACACCTCTTCCCCAAAATCTGTGAGCGTGGGTTCTGCGGACTTGGTTCTCGTTCAATTTCGACCGCGAAGACCCTGCGCCCAATGGTCTACCGCAGCCGCCATTCCATATGGTTGGACAACGATTCGTCAGGGCGCCGCACAACCTTGGCTACAAGACAATGCCGGGATAGGTTCCGGCTCGCCGATACCACGGCGGGCCGGACAGCCATCATCAGGACGGGCTTAGGAAATGTGTTTGAGAGGAGTCGTTCATACTGGCGTTAGACGCACGATCCGCAAATGGGATTGGTTGTCGGTGGATGGAGCGGTCCGGAAACCTGAACTCGCCCGGAGGTGTCGTCGCCGCGGCCGCCACTTGAATCATGCGCGTCAGACAACAGAGGAATCGCTAGTGCCGCCGCTGCCAGGGCGGCGAGCAGCGCGCGGCGAACCTTCATCCCGATCATTACGGCTCCTGGTTGGTCGAATTGGATTTGGCCGGCGCAGGTACCGCGTGCGCTGCGCCAAGGGCGAGGCCTAGTTGAAACCGGTTATCGACTTGAAGCCGGTCCATCAGGGAACGCAGCATGTTCGACACCGATCGTGGGCTGACCCGCAGCTCACGGGCGGCGGTAGCGTCGGTGTGACCCTGCGCCAGCAAAGCGACCAAGGCACGTTCACGCGACGTGAGGTCAACGTGCGGCATCGAGCATCTCTCCAGTTCCGCCGCCTGATTCCAGTGCCGTTCGAAGAGGGCGACCAACGCATCAACCACGGATGGTTGGCTGACCTCCAGGTAACCCCGCTCGAGGTCGCCGGGAGCGACGGGAAACAGGGCGATCTTACGGTCCATAATGATCAGCTTGGTCGGCAATTTCGGGGCATGGCGATAATCAGGCCGGGCAGCGACCGACACCAACCGATGGTCCACCGTGCTCGTGTCCTCCGTCTGGACTCCCAGCACCCGCATGTGGATCCCCCGTACCAACAGCTCTCGATCCATCGGGGCTGCGGCCTCAATGGATTCCGAATCGAAGACCGCTTCCGGATGCATGGCGAGTTGCTCGTGCCTCGCGACAGAGACCAGCTCCGCAAGGCGAGCACGTGTGGAAGCGCGGTTCGGCAGATGGCGCAAGCCGTCAGCCAGCGGCAACGGCTGCTCTCGCAGACTCTCCCCGCTTCGATCGACGCAGCGATCACGGCTCGACGCCTGTTGGTGAACGGCGTGCACGACGGAGGCCGGCGAGTGCACGGTCCAGGCGGCCACGCGTTCCTGCGACGACGGTCGCGGCTTGGCCGCACTGATCGTCTCGAGTTCGTCGAGGGTGTTGATTGCCCTTCGCCGGTCCATTTTCAGGTCATTTGCGACGGATTCCGCGGTCGCCGGTCCGTTTCTCGCGAGATGCCGATATGTCAGGTCGGCGTCGCGCGAACATCCGAAGCACACCAGTGAAGGAACCGATGCGTCACCCGTCGAGGACTCTGCTGATCGAGCCATCTTCATATCCCCCCGTGCATGCTCATCGAATCAAAGCCCGTGGAACGGGCGGAAGACCCGTTACCGAATCGCTCTCCGTTCCTGCGTAATCACGCAACACGGCCGATGGAGTTGTGAGGCAGGCCAAGCCCGTGTCTCCGCGCCGGGCGCGCGGCCCTGACCACCGCCGTCGGCCGAAGCGAGTCGTACGCACCCGCCGGACGCGGGCGGCAGTTGGGGCCGCCGACGCTCCGTGGCCGCCGCGGGGCACAGAGCCGCCCGAAGCACGCCCGCCGCAATCGATCACCGCCGTACCAAAGCGACTACGACAACGCGGTCGCAGGGCAGGACGGTTCCCAATCAATGCGTCGTTGAAGACAGGCGCTGTCAATACCCGACGCCGGCAACTTGACGATCGGATGAATATCTCCGCCGTGGTCCGATTGTCGCTTCACCGCGAGGCACACCGGTGAATTGCCGACTGATTGCCGGGGCAATTGCCTGGTGCGTGTCCGCGGCGAGACGAGATCCTGACAAGGACGCAGGAATATCCAATTCGGACGAGGCAAGGAGACGACAATGAGGTTATCGGCACGATTGGGCCACGCCGTGGCCGTCAGTGGAGCGCTCATCATGCTCGCCACTGCTTCACCGGCGCAGGCGGCGGCCGCACAACCGACGGCATCCGCGGACGCCAAGCATTGCGTCATCGTCGCCGCGCCGCTCGAACCCGGGCAGACGATCTCACGCGTGCTGTCCCACGTATGCGCCGATACTCCGGCACGCGCCCAGCGACTCAGCGAGACGGCCAACCCTCGGCTCGCCTCAACGCTGCTTCTGGTCCTCTACGAGAACATTCGCTACAACACCGATAGCGCTGGTGCCAGTACTCAGCTTCGTGGCTCGGCCGGCCCGTGCGACACGTCCGGCTACGGCTTCGGCAACCTCGGCACATGGCGTAACCGCATCTCGTCGTTCAAGCGGTTCAACTGGTGTCAGCGCGTCGCCGGCTACGACTACATCAACTACGGCGGAAACAACGGCAACCCCATCGGCGTCTGGACCAAGGACACCGATTGGGTCGGCTCCGCCAACGACCGCATCGAGTCGATCCTGACCCGCCGCCTGTGACACACGCATTGTGAAGGGTGGCCGCCGTCGCGCGGCCACCCTTTCGGCTGCGCCGGGGAGGTGACGGGCTTCGTGCTGCGCCGGCCGGGTCACGGCGCCGTCTGGATAACCGGCGCCCTGAACGACTGGACGCGGCGGCCGCTACGAAGCGAATATGGAGAACTTCGCGGTCCACCGGCTCGAGGTCCCGAACGAAGCCGGCCAGGTGCCGAACGGACGCGACGCCTGGCTCCAGGCGCCCTGATTGGTGCTGCCGGC
>NZ_JBFAZH010000527.1:0-5344 GCF_040681735.1 Actinoplanes sp. NPDC051633
TCCTTGGGTCCGATCGGCCGGTGGGATACAACTTTCGCTTGCCGCTGGGCCGCAACCCGATGTGGTAGCCCCGCCACGCGTCCGCCCCTCCGACGAGTGGGTGGGCAACCACTTTTCGCTTGGCGCGGTCAGCCGGTCGGGTCGTCGTAGCCCTCGTCGGCACGTTCGCGGCGGAGGTGGGCCAGCGCCCGGTCGGCGGTGGAGCCGCCCTCGGCGGCCAGCGATTGGTACATCGACTCGACCATCTCGAACGGCCGGCCCGGCGGCAGCAGCGGGATCGCCGGGTCGACCACCGCGTCGATGACGAACGGGCGGTCCGCCGCGAACGCCTCCGCCCACGCCTTCTCGAGGTCGGCCGGGTCGGTGACCCGCCGCCCGCGCAATCCCAGAATCTCGGCGTAGCGGGCGTACTGCACGTCCGGCAGCTGCTGCGACGTGTCGAACCGCGGCTCGCCCTCCATCTCGCGCTGCTCCCAGCTCACCTCGGCGAGGTCCCGGTTGTTCAGCACGCAGATCACGAACCGCGGGTCGGCCCAGCCGGACCACCGCGATGCCACCGTGACCAGCTCGGCGAGGCCGGTCATCTGCATCGCACCGTCGCCGGTCAGGACGACCACCGGCCGGTCCGGCGCGCCGAGCTTCGCCGCCAGCCCGTACGGCAGGCCGCAGCCCATCGACGCGAGCGTGCTGGAGAGGTGCGCCGGCACGCCGGCCGGCAGGCGCAGGTGGCGCGCGTACCAGTAGACGACCGAGCCGACGTCGACCGCGACCCGCGCATCGGCGGGCAACCGGCCGTTCAGCGCGCGGACCACGTGCTGGGGGTTCAGCGGCTCGGCCGGGGCGGCCGCGCGGGCCGACGCGATCTCCCGCCAGCGCCGCACCGAGGCCTCGACCCGGTCCCGCCACGGGCGGTTGCGGGGCGTGGGCGGCAGCTCGGCGAGCAGGCCGCGCAGCGTTTCGGCGGCGTCGCCGAGGAGCGGAACCTCGAGCGGGTAACGCCCGCCGAGCCGCCGCCCATCGATGTCGATCTGCACCGCGCGGGCCTGGCCGGGCTTGGGGTAGAACTCGGTCCACGGGTCGTTGGTGCCGACCAGCAGCAGCGTGTCGCACTCGCGCATGAGCTGCTCGCTGGCCGTGGTGCCCAGGTGGCCCATGACACCGGTGTGGAACGGGAGGTCCTCGTCGAGCACCGGCTTGCCGAGCAGTGAGGCCGTGACGCCCGCTCCCAGCCGATCGGCCAGCTCGACGATCTCGTCCGCCGCGCCGTACGCGCCCTGCCCCACCATGATCGCGACCCGCTCGCCGGACCGCAGCACCTCGGCGGCGGCGTGGATGTCCTCGTCCCGCGGCACCACCCGGGCCGGCCGCAGTCCCGGACCGGTCATGATCACACCGTGCTCGTGCGCCTGCGGGTCGGGCGCGGGGGCCGACTGCACGTCGTGCGGCAGGATCACGCAGGCCGGGCTGCGGGTGGCCAGGGCGGCGCGGAAGGCGCGGTCGATCAGCATCGGCACCTGCTCCGGCGCGTACGCCGTCTGCACGAACTGGGCGCACACGTCGCCGAAGAGCCGGACCAGCTCGATCTCCTGCTGGTACGCGCTGCCCAGGACGGTCGACGCCTGCTGTCCGACGATCGCCACCACCGGCTGCGAGTCCAGCTTGGCGTCGTAGAGGCCGTTGAGCAGGTGCACGGCGCCCGGCCCCTGGGTCGACAGGCAGACGCCGGGACCGCCTTCGTACTTGGCGTGCCCGACCGCCATGAACGCGGCGGCCTCCTCGTGCCGGGCCTGCACGAAGGCCGGCTTGCCTGCCCTGCGCAGCGCGCCCATCACGGGATCGATGCCGTCGCCGGTGTAGCCGAACACCCGCTCGACGCCCCACTGCGACAACCGTTCCACCAGCAGATCCGCGATCGTCCGATCACCCATGCCGGTCGGCTACCCGCGTACGGCCCGCTCAACCGCGGCGGGCGGTCCGATCGATCGCGTCGACGATCTGGTCCCAGGCTTCGCGCGGCAGGTCGTGGCCCATGCCCGGGATGACCACCAGCTCGGCGCCCGGGATCGCGGCCGCGGTGGCCCGGCCGCCGCTGACGTTGATCAGCGGGTCCTCGGCGCCGTGGATGACCACCGACGGCACCTTCACGTCGCGCAGGCCGACGGTCCGGTCCGGCGAGCCGGCCACCGCCGCGTACTGCCGGGCGGTGCCCGCGGGCCGGTAGGCGCGGTCGACCTTGGCGGTGGCCCGGCGCAGCAGCTCCTCGTCGCTCGCCGGGAAGGCGGGGGAGCCGACGATCCGCGACGACAGCACGCCGTTCGCGATCGCGATCTCGCGGCTCGGCGCCGGTGGGCGGCCGAGCACCGCGCCGGCCTCCGGCGTGTGCAGCCCGACGGTCCGATCGCCGGTCGTCGACATGATCGAGGTCAGGCTGCTGATCCGGCCGGGGAAGTCGATGGCGAACTGCTGGGCCACCATGCCGCCGAGCGAGCAGCCGACGATGTGCGCCCGCTGGATCTCCAGTGCGTCGAGCAGCCCGGCGACGTCGGCGGCCATGTCCGAGAGGCGGTACGGCACGGAGCCGAGGTCGCCGCCGAGGATGGCCCCCATGTCCGGCACGCCGAGCTCGTCCAGCCCGCCGGACAGCCCGGCGTCCCGGTTGTCGAACCGGATCACCCGGTATCCGCGCCCGGCCAACTGCTCGCAGAACTCCAGCGGCCAGTCGATGAGCTGGGCGCCGAGGCCCATGATCAGCAGCAGCGGTGGGGCGCCCGGGTCGCCGAAGTCTTCGTACTCCAGCTCGAGGCCGTTGGAATGCGCGGTAGCCATGCGCCCCATCGTGCAGGACGCATGGCTCGGCCGCATCGGCTGGATCACCGTGATCCCGGGTCAGTCGAGCGCACCCTTGATCTTGTTGACCACGTTCGCCATGCCCTGCGCGTTGGCGGCCCCGCCGGTGCCGGGCTTGCCCTTGCCCATGTCGCCACCGTAGGTCGCGAACAGCTTCGGGTCCGGGGCCGGGCCGAGCGGCTTGTCGTCGGTCAGCGGCTGGGCGTCCGGCACGTACTCGATCTGCTCGCCGAGCAGCGACTCCCCGCGGGCCCAGCGGCCTTCACCGGCCGTGCTCTCGGGGTCGAAGCTGTAGAACGTCCGCCGGGCGAAGTCCTTCTCGTCCTCGGCGTTCGAGTTCTCGAGGCCGTGGTCGCTGAACCCGTCCTCGATCAGCTGCTCGATGCCGAGCAACCACTGCTGCTGGTGCCACGTGTCCCGGGCCAGGTTGAACTGCAGCATGTCCTTGACCCCGCGGTCGTCGGTCATGTTGTAGACCCGGCTGGTCATCAGCCGGCTCTGCGCCTCGGCGGCCACATTGGACCGGAAGTCGGTGAGCAGGTTGCCGCTCGCGATGATGTAGCCGGTGTTCCACGGGACGCCGGCCGCGTCGCGGGGCAGCGCGCCGCCGCCGGTCACGATGGCGTGCTGCGGGTTCATGCCGCCGAGCACCGCGGCCAGCGCCGGATTCGCGGCCGCAGCCTTCGCGGTCGTCTCGTTCGGCGCGCCCTCGAGCAGCCGGGCGAGCATGGTGGTCAGCATCTCGACGTGGCCGATCTCCTCCGTCGCGATGTCCATGATCATGTCCTTGTACTTGCCCGGCACCCGGCAGTTCCAGCCCTGCCACAGGTACTGCATCATCACGGTCATCTCACCGAACTGCCCGCCGACCAGCTCTTGCAGCTTGGCTGCGAACAACGCATCGGGCTTCTCCGGCTTTGCCTGGAACTGCAGGTAGTCAACGTGCTTGAACATGATTCCTCCACTTGGGATGGACTCGGTTACGAGCAGTGGCTACCCGTGGCCCTGGCCCGCCCGGGCCGAGGCGTGGCCCGTTCGTGTCACCCAGGCGGGGCACCTCTACAGGCATGGTCGTGCTGGATTCCGCCATCGCCGTCACCCGGCCGCTGCGGCTGCGCGTGTCCCGCGTCGCGCCGCTGTTCGGTCCCGCGTTCGTCGCCGCCATCGCGTACGCCGATCCGGGCAACTTCGCCACCAACTTCACCGCGGGCGCCACCTTCGGCTATCAGCTCGCCTGGGTGATCGTCGCCGCCAACCTGATGGCCATGCTGGTGCAGTCGCTGTCGGCGAAGCTGGGCCTGGTCACCGGGCGCGACCTGCCGCAGCTGTGCCGCGAGCACCTGTCCCGCCGGGTGTCGCGCGGGCTCTGGGTGCAGGCCGAGCTGGTCGCGATGGCCACCGACCTCGCCGAGATCATCGGCGGCGCCCTGGCGTTGTACCTGCTCTTCGGCATCCCGCTGCCGGTCGGCGGCCTGATCACCTGCGTGGTCGCCTTCGGGCTGCTGGCCCTGCAGCAGCGCGGGGTCCGCCGGTACGAGTCGGCGATCGCCGGCCTGCTCGGCGTGATCCTGCTCGGCTTCCTCTACAACACCGTGCGGGCCGGGTTCGACGGCGGCGCGCTGGCCGGCGGCATGGTCCCGTCCTTCGCCGGCACCGACAGTGTGGTGCTGGCCGCGGGCATCCTCGGCGCGACGGTGATGCCGCATGTCATCTATCTGCACTCGGCGCTGACCACCACCCGCACCGCGGAGACCGACCGGCGGCTGGCCCTCAAGTGCCAGCGCGGCGACACGATGATCGCGCTCGGCGCCGCCGGCCTGGTCAACCTGGCGATGCTGGTGCTGGCGGCACAGCTGTTCTTCGGCTCGGGCCTGCCCGGCACCGACACGCTCGAGGGCATCCACGCCGGCCTCGGCGTCTCCCTCGACCGCTACGCCGCCCTGGCCTTCGCGCTCGCGCTGCTCGCCTCGGGCTTCGCCTCGTCGAGTGTGGGCACGCACGCCGGGCAGGTGGTGATGCAGGGCTTCATCGGGCGGCAGATCCCGCTGTGGCTGCGCCGCGCGCTGACCATGCTGCCCGCGATGGCGATCCTGGTGATCGGTGTGGACCCGACGAAGGCGCTCGTCTGGTCGCAGGTCGTGCTGTCGTTCGGGGTGCCGTTCGCGCTGATCCCGCTGATCTGGCTGACCCGGCGCCGCGACATCATGGGCGACTGCCGCAACCGCCCCGCCACGACCGTCATCGCCTCCGCGGTGGCCGCGCTCATCATCGCGCTGAACGTTTTTCTGGTGCTGCGCACCTTGGGCGTTATTTGATTCATTCCAGGGGCAACCAGCCCGCCATGAGTCAGAGGATGCCGGCGCTGCCGGCCAGCGCGGCGGCCTCGGCACGGCTCGACACGCGCAGTTTCCGCAGCAGGGTGGCGGTCAGCCGCTTCACCGTGCGCTCGGAGACGTGCAGCGTCAGCGCGATCTCACCGGTGGTGGCGCCGCCCGCG
>NZ_JBFAZH010000528.1:0-5326 GCF_040681735.1 Actinoplanes sp. NPDC051633
CGCCGAAACGCTCCTGCACGGCCGTCACCAGCGTGAGCAGCTCGGTGAACGACTCCTGGATGAAACGGGTGTTGTCGGAGACGAACTGGATCGGCGTGTTGATCTCATGCGCGATGCCGGCCGCGAGCTGACCTATCGCCTCCAGGCGATTGGCCTGGTGGACCTGCCGTTCCAGATCGCCGATCCGGGTGACGTCGGCGCCGATGCCGATCACCCCACCGGCATCGGGCTGTGGCAGCACGCTCAGCAGGAAGCTGCGCGGCGTGCCGCCGGAGCCGGCGAGGGTGACGTGATGATCGACGATGGCCGCGCCGTCGGCGAGCACCCGCTGCTCCAGGTCGATGAGCACGGGAGTGAGGTCGTCGACGACGCCGATCTCGGCCTCCTGCTTCCAGGTCAGTTCGGTGTCGGCAGGCAGGCCACGCACGGCGAGAAAGGCACCGTTGTGGCCGACGTAGCGTTCCTGCGCGTTCTTCCAGTAGATGAACTGGGGGATGGCGGAGATGACGCCGGTGAGTACCGCCTTCTCGATGGACAGCTCGTGGGCCAGTGCTTCGGCCCGGGCCTTGGCCGCCAGGCGGGCGCGCTCGGCCTTGACCCGCGCGGTGACGTCCCGTTCCACGGCCACCGTGCGGACGATGCCGTCGTCATCGACCACCCGATACAGCTCCACGCGCAGCCAGCAGCGGCGCCCGTCCTTGGCCCGGGCCTCGAACTCGGGCAGCACCACAGAGCCCTTCGCGGCCATGGCCGCGGTGTCGAGGTGCGGCATCCGATCGATGCCGAGCAGATCCGTACGGAGCCGGCCGACCGCCTCGTCGCGGGTGTATCCGGTCAGCTCGGTGAAGGCGTCGTTGACCCACTCGATGCGACCCAGTTCGTCCGCGATCACGACACCGTCGTCCATGTGCCGGGCGACCAGAGCCAGACGGGAGGTCTCACGCGTGGCTTTCAGCAGTTCGTTCCCGGTACGCACGCCGGTCGTCTCGTCGGTGAGGGTGAGAACGGCCCTGGCCGCCCCGTGCCCGTGCACCGGGTCCACGCGTACGCACCACCAGCGTGATCCTTCGCGCGTTTCGACCCGATGGGTCTCCATCGGATCGGGCCGCTCCCCTGCCAGCACCCGCCGCACCATCGCCGCGGCTTCGTTCAGCAGTTCGCCGAGCCCGTCGGCGTAACCCTGGGCGAGCGTGAGGAGGCATCCGTCGTCCAGCGCGACGCTGCCGGCCCGGGCCAGCATCGTGCTCCACATCCGGTTGGTGTCGATGATGCGGCCGTCACCGTCGAGAATGCACAGTCCCGCGTCGATCGAGTCGATGACCGCGCGCAGGACCTGTTCCGCCGCATGGAAACGGTTGGTGCGGTCCACCAGCCGCCGCTGCAACGTCATGTTGCGCTGCCACGTCGCCAGCACCGCGCTGTCCGGCCCGGCGGCGGTGCGCCGTTCCGCGGCGGCGACCAGCGCGTCGATGGTGCGGCGCTGTTCCTCGACGGTACGCCGCAGGACGGCCATCGCTCGATCGCTGTCCTCGACCATCACCGGCGAGTCCACCATGTCGGCTCCTCGGACTAACTCAGGCAAACGCCACAGCGACGAGAGTCTGATTCATGTGCATGCCGTTGAACTGCTCGCCGTAGGTGCTGAAGCCCACGGCGCCGTGCTCGGCCAGCAGCGCGCCGACCCGGTCGGTCAGGCCGTGCTCCTCGGACTCGAGCCGGCGCAGGACGCAGTCGAAGACCAGCATCCCGCTGAGCGAGCCGAGTTCGGCGCGCACCGACCTCAGGCCGTCGTCGAGCTTGTCCAGCAGGCCGCTCGATGCGCCGATGCGGAGCACGTCGCCCAGGTCGACCCGGGCGAAGAAGCCGAGTGCGCCGTCCGACCGGAGCTCCGCGATGCTGCGGATCCAGCTGTTACCGCCCGCCGTCAGCATCAGCGGATGCCGCGAGAACGTCGCCGGCGTGACATCGCTGCGCGGAAGGTGCACCGCGTCGGCGTACGCCTGCGCCGCGGGCCGGCCGTTGAAGGCCCGTACGATTCGCTGCTCCGGGTCGACATCGGTCGCGACCAGCACGATGTCGGTCGGCTCGTGGTGCTGCAACCGCAACAGCCGGAACGGCGCATCGGAGCGCACTACGGTCACCGTCGCCCGGTTCTCCGCGAAGACTCCGTCGTGATAGACGGACGTACAGGTGAACTGCAGGCCGTCGCCCGCCGAGCCGCCGATGATGGGCACATCGCCGAGCGCGGCCATCAGGCTGGCCGCCAGCACGTCCTCGTTGCGGGCCAGCCCGTCGGTGAGCAGCAGCGCGAACCCGTCCCGATCGTCCAGCTCGGCACGGAGCACCGCCAGCTGAGCGCCGGCGTTCTCCACGGCCGCCGGCGCGTCGTCGAGCGGTCCGACGACCATCGTCCGGCAGTGCAGGCCGCCCTTGAGGGCGGCCGCGCAGATGCCGCCGCCGTCGTAGCCGTCGTCACAAATGTTGCCCGAGCTGGTACACCCGATCACCCGCTCACCGAAATGACCGCGCAGCGCGGCACCCACGGAGGTGAGGTCGTAACCGGGGGCCACGAACACCACGTACAGATCGGCGGCCGGCCCCAGCGCCGCCGCCAACTCCGCGACCGCCGCCGCGCCGTCGGGCTGGTGCGACACCGCTGATGCCATCGTGACGTGGGAACCACTACGCGACTCGGTCAGCGTTGACATGCCATCTCCCGTGTGCCGATGCCTCACCGTCCCGTTCGACCGGGTCGCGGAGGAAATGAGCCCCAAGCTCCGATGCATCGGTGTCAGGGGGCGTTGATCGGCGGGAGAGAGTTACCGGGCCACCGCGGCCGGCCGGCCCGCCCGTAGCGACGGGCGGACCGGTGGGACGGCGTCAGGCAGCGCCGACGTCGTGCGTGACGACGATCTCGCGCTCCTCGGCGAAGTGGCAGGCGCTCGGATGTGCGCTGCCGGTCCGCTCGATCAGGAGCGGCACCTCGGTCGCGCAGATCTCCTGCGCCTTCCAGCAGCGGGTGCGGAACCGGCAGCCGGACGGCGGATTCACCGGGCTCGGCACGTCGCCGGTGAGCCGGATGATCTGCTTGGTGTGACGGACCGTCGGGTCCGGCACCGGCACCGAGGAGAGCAGCGCCTGCGTGTACGGATGCGTAGGCCGCTCGTAGATGTCGGCGTCGCTGCCGATCTCGACGATCTTCCCGAGGTACATCACCGCCACCCGGTCGGACAGGTGACGCACCACCGACAGGTCGTGGGCGATGAAGATGTACGCCAGCCCGAGCTCGCGCTGCAGCCTCTCCAGCAGGTTCATCACCTGCGCCTGGATCGACACGTCCAGGGCGCTGACCGGCTCGTCGCAGACGATGATCTCCGGGCGGAGGGCCAGCGCGCGGGCGATGCCGATGCGCTGCCGCTGACCACCGGAGAACTGGTGCGGGTAGCGGTTGGTGTGCTCGGGGTTGAGCCCGACCACCTCGAGCAGTTCCTGCACCTTCCGGCGGCGGTCACCTTTCGGCGCCACCTCGGTGTGAATCTCGAACGGCTCGCCGATCAGGTCGCCGACGGTCATGCGGGGGTTCAGCGAGGTGTACGGATCCTGCATGACCATCTGGATCTGCCGCCGCATGCGACGCAGCGCCGGGCCCTTGAGCCCGGACAGCTTGTCCCCGCGGTATGTCACCGACCCGCTGGTCGGCTTGTCCAGGTTCATCAGCACCCGGGCCAATGTGGACTTACCGCAGCCGGACTCGCCCACCACGCCCAGCGTCTCGCCGGCGTTGAGGTCGAACGAGACGCCGTCGACCGCCCGGACGTGACCGATGGTGCGCTTGAACACCACGCCCTGGGTCACCGGGTAGTACTTGACCAGGTTGTCGACGCTCAGAATCGTCTCAGGCACGGTTCACCAACTCCTCGGCGAAGTGGCAGGCGCTGGCCCGGCCGCGCCCGAGCTGGTGCAGCGGCGGCACGTTCGGGATGCAGATGTCGTCGACCCGCATCGGGCAGCGGGGGTGGAACGGGCAGCCGGACGGGATCCGCATCAGGTTCGGCGGCAGTCCCTTGATGGTCCGGAGCTCCTGGCCCTTCTCGTCGAGCCGCGGGATCGACTCCAGCAGACCGATCGTGTACGGGTGGGCGGGCTTGGCGTACAGGTCGTAGACCGACGCCTCCTCCACGATCCGCCCGGCGTACATCACCGCGATCCGGTCCGCGACGTCGGCGACCACGCCGAGGTCGTGGGTGATCAGGATCAGGCCCATCTGGCGTTCCCGCTGCAGATCGGCGAGCAGGTCCATGATCTGCGCCTGCACGGTCACGTCGAGCGCCGTGGTGGGCTCGTCCGCGATCAGCACCTCCGGGTCGAGGGCCAGCGACATCGCGATCATGACGCGCTGACGCATACCACCGGAGAACTGGTGCGGGTACTCGTTCACCCGCTGCTTGGCGAACGGGATCTTGACCTGGTCGAGCATCTCGATGGCGCGCTTCTTGGCGTCCTTGCGGCTCATGCCCTGCCGGACCCGGAACTGCTCGGCGATCTGGAACCCGACGGTGAAGACCGGGTTGAGCGCGGACAGCGCGTCCTGGAAGACCATGGCGATGCCGTTGCCACGGATCCGCCGGCGCTGCTCGTCGTTCATCGCGAGCATGTCCTCGCCATGGAACCGGATCTGTCCCCCGGTGACGAAGCCGGGCGGCATGTCGAGGATGCCCATGATGGTCTGGGCGGTGACGCTCTTGCCGGAGCCGGACTCGCCCAGCACGGCCAGTGTCTCGCCCGCGTCGACGTGGTACGTGACGCCGTTGATGACCTTCGCGACGCCGTCCCGGGTGCGGAACTCGACGTGCAGGTCCTCGACCTCGAGCAGCCGACCGGACGGTTTGCCCGCCTCGGCGTACTGCGGGTCGGTAATGAGTACGTCGGACAAGGGGGTCTCCTACCGGAGTTTCGGGTCGAGGGCCTCGCGGATCGCCTCGCCCATCATGACGAAGGCGAGGACCGCCGTGACCAGGAAGGCTGCCGGGAAGAACAAGAGGTACGGCGACACCCGGATGTAGTTCTGCGCCTCGTTGATCATGATGCCCCAGGACACCACCGGGGTACGCAGGCCGACGCCCAGGAACGACAGCGTGGCCTCGGCGCCGACGAACGACCCGATCAGGATCGTCGAGTAGACCAGCAACGGGGCCAGGCAGTTCGGGATCAGGTGCTTGAAGATGATCCGGCGGGGACCGGCGCCCATCGCCCGGGCCGCGATGATGTAGTCGGCATCGCGCACCGCCAGCACCGACGACCGCATGATCCGCATCGAGACCGGCCA
>NZ_JBFAZH010000529.1:0-5323 GCF_040681735.1 Actinoplanes sp. NPDC051633
GCCGTTGTGCGCGCTGGTCAGCGGGGTGGCCAGCGTCATGTGCTCGATCCGCGGCGCCCAGTCGTCCACCGACAGGGGGAAGACCTCGGCGACGGGTTTGTCCTTCGGCATGACGAGCCGGAGCTGGGTGATCGCGCTCGTGCCGGTGTTGGTGACGGTGAAGTAGACGTTTTGCCCGCTACCCTGGGGCGCGCTGGTCGGTTCGACCTTGACGTCGGCCACGGCGGGGCAGGCCATGACCAGGACGCCGGCCACCGTGGTGGCGGCAAGCACACCCGCTCGGCGGGAGATGAGGTTTCGGCTCACGACCGGTAGTTCGGATCCTGGGTCCGGATGGTTCAACGTGACTCGAGATTCTTTTGAGGATGGCCGGCATGCGTGACGTACGGATCGACGGGGACATGATCAGACTCGGACAGTTCCTGAAGATCGCCGATCTGGTGGACACCGGCGGCGAGGGCAAGGTGCTGATTACGTCCGGCGATGTCCGGGTGAACGGCGAGGTCGACCTCCGGCGCGGCCGGCAGCTGCGCAGGGGCGACGTCGTCGAGGTGATGGGCCGCACCGCCCGCGTCGCTTGATCGATGCACTTCCATGCACTATTTCGACGATCGTTGACGCATGGCTCCTCCGAACGGTTGACACCTGTGGATCACAGGCATGTACTGATGACCGGTGTGTCACCGGCGTCACACTGCCGGTGACGACAGAGTCCGCCTCGATGGGGAGGCTTCATGTCTCGTGCCCGTGTCCGTGCGGTCCTCGCCGCTGCCACCGCCACCGTCCTGTTGGTCTCCTCCGGTTGCGCCGGCTGGGGCGGCAGCGCGGGTGGATCGGACAACCCGAACAGCATCGACGTGCTGATGGTGAACAACCCGCAGATGATCGATCTGCAGCGGTTGACGGCCGATCATTTCACTCGCGAGACGGGCATTCAGGTGAACTACACCGTGCTGCCCGAAAACGACGTGCGGGACAAGATCAGCCAGGAGTTCTCCAGCCAGGCCGGCCAGTACGACGTCGCGTCGCTGTCCAACTTCGAGATCCCGATCTACGCCAAGTCGAAGTGGATCGCCCCGCTCGACGACTACGTCAAGGCGGACTCGGCGTTCAACCAGGCCGACATCCTGCAGCCGATGACCACGTCGCTGACCGCCGACGACGGCAAGCTCTACGGCGAGCCGTTCTACGGCGAGTCCTCGTTCCTGATGTACCGCAAGGACGTGCTGGACGCCCAGGGCGTCCAGATGCCCGCCAATCCGACGTGGACACAGGTCGCCGAGATCGCCGCCCAGGTCGACGGCAAACAGCCCGGCATGGCCGGGATCTGCCTGCGCGGCCAGCCCGGCTGGGGTCAGGTGTTCGCGCCGCTGACCACGGTGGTCAACACGTTCGGCGGCACCTGGTTCGAGAAGGACTGGACGCCGAAGGTCAACGCGCCGGAGTTCAAGGCCGCCACCGAGTTCTACGTGAACCTGGTGCGCGAGCACGGCGAGGTGGGCGCACCGCAGGCCGGCTTCACCGAGTGCCTGAACAACATGGTCCAGGGCAACGCCGCGATGTGGTACGACGCCACCAGCGCGGCCGGATCGCTGGAGGCCGACGACTCCCCGGTGAAGGGGAAGATGGGCTACGTCGCCGCCCCGGTGATGCAGACCAAGAGCTCCGGCTGGCTCTACGCCTGGTCGTGGAGCATTCAGCAGGCCAGCAAGAAGAAGGACAACGCCTGGAAGTTCATCTCCTGGGCGTCCAGCAAGGAGTACGAGGAACTGGTCGGCGAGCAGGTCGGCTGGTCCAGCGTGCCGGCCGGCAAGCGCGCCTCGACGTACGAGAACCAGGACTATCTCGAGGTCGCGTCGTCGTTCGCCGATCCCACCGAGGCCGCCATCTCCACCGCCGACCCGCGTAACGCCGGCGTTCAGCCGCGGCCCGCGATCGGCATCCAGTTCATCGACATCCCCGAGTTCACCGACCTCGGGACCCAGGTCTCGCAGTACGTGTCGTCGGCCATCGCGGGGCAGATGAGCGTCGACGAGGCCCTGGACCGCGGTCAACGGCTCGCCGAGGACGTCGCGGAACGCTACAAGTCGCGCGAGGAGGGCTAGCCATGACATCTGTGGCCGAGAAGACCGAGGCCTCCACCGCCGGTGCGCCGCCGCCCGGCGTGATGCGCCGCACCTCCGCCTGGGCCCGGCGCGCACCCCTGCTGCCGGCGCTCATCTTCATGATCATCGTGACCCAGCTGCCGTTCGTCGCCACGCTGATCTTCTCGTTCATGGACTGGAACGCCTACTACCCGGAGGAGCGCGGGTTCGCCGGCTTCGACAACTTCGTGCGCGTGTTCAGCGACGTGAACATGCGGGACGCGGTATGGACCACGATTCTGCTCACCGCCGGCGTCGTGCTGATCAGCCTGGTGCTCGGCCTGGGCATCGCGATCCTGCTGGACCGGAAGTTCCGCGGCCGCGGCGCGGTCCGGACCATGATGATCGCGCCGTTCCTGGTGGTGCCGGTGGCCGCGGCGCTGCTCTGGAAGCACGCCCTCTACAACCCGGAGTACGGCCTGTTCAACGGCGCGCTCACCTGGATCTGGGGGATCTTCGGCGCCGACCCGCCGCAGCCGGACTGGATCAGCAACATGCCGCTCTGGTCGGTCATCTTCGCACTGGTCTGGCAGTGGACGCCGTTCATGATGCTGATCCTGCTGGCCGGTCTGCAGGGCCGCCCCCTCGACGTCATCGAGGCGGCCCGCATCGACGGCGCGAACAGCTGGCAGATCTTCCGCAGCATGACGCTGCCGCACCTGCGGCAGTACCTGGAACTGGGCGCGCTGCTCGGGTCGATCTACATCGTGCAGAACTTCGACGCGGTCTTCACGATCACCTCCGGCGGCCTGGGCACCGCGAACCTGCCGTACACGATCTACACGATCTTCTACAACGCGCACGACTACGGCCGGGCCTCGGCGGCCGCGGTGATCGTCGTGATCGGCACCATCATCATCGCGACGTTCGCGCTGCGCACGGTGTCGTCGCTGTTCCGAGAGGATCCCGGCCGATGAGCGTGACCACTTCGTCGAAGCGCCCGGCGCACGCCGCGGAGCCCGTACCCAAGAAGAAGGACCGCGCGGGAGCGTGGCTGAGCCTGCTCGCCTGGGTCGTGGGCATCCTGTTCGTGCTGCCGGTGGTCTGGATGGTGCTGACCTCGTTCCACAGCGAGGCCGACGCCGCGACCAACCCGCCGGCCGTGTTCGTCCCGCTCACCCTCGAGGGCTACAAGGAGTTCTTCACCGGCGGCGCCAGCCCGTGGCCGCCGCTGCTGAACTCGCTGACCGCCAGCGTCGAGTCCACCGCCCTGGTGCTCCTGCTGGCCATCCCGGCCGCGTACGCGCTGTCCATCAAGCCCATCAAGAAGTGGACCGACACGCTGTTCTTCTTCCTGTCGACCAAGATGCTGCCGGTCGTCGCCGGGCTGCTGCCGCTGTACCTGTTCGCCCAGTACACCGGCCTGCTGGACAACATCTGGCTGCTGATCGTCTTCTACACCTCGATGAACCTGCCGATCGCGGTGTGGATGATGCGCTCGTTCCTCTCCGAGGTGCCGGTGGAGATGCTCGAGGCGGCGCAGATGGACGGCGCCAACCTGACCAAGACGATGCGCTCGGTGATCGCCCCGGTGGTCATGCCGGGCATCGCGGCCACCGCGCTGATCTGCTTCATCTTCTCCTGGAACGAGCTGCTCTTCGCCCGGGTGCTGACGGCGACCGTGGCGGAGACCGCGCCGGTGTTCCTGACCAGCTTCGTCACCAGCCAGGGCCTGTTCCTGGCGCAGCTGTGCGCGGCGGCCTTCGTGGTGTCGCTGCCGGTGCTGGTGGCCGGCTTCGCCGCCCAGGACAAGCTGGTGCAGGGCCTGTCGCTCGGTTCGGTCAAATAGGGGGTACGGAAAAAGGGGGGTACGCGCAAAAAGCTCCGCCGCGCCCGGAACCTGCCCGGCATGGTGATCGTCGAACCAGCATGACCGTTCGCCGCAGCCTGTGGGCAGCCACCGCCGCCCTGATGTTGATCTCCGCGTGTGCCCGCACCGATGGTGGTGCGGGCGCCGCGTCGTCCGGGTCGTCGCCGGAGCCGGGGGAGTCGCCCGCACCGAGTCCAGCGCAACAGGGCGACGGCATCGTGCTCCGGATGATCCGCGAGGGCGGTTTCGTCCCGGCCGAGACGATCCCGGGCCGGGTGCCCGTGATCAGCGCGTACGCCGACGGCCGGATCATCGCCGAGGGCCCGCAGATCGCCATCTATCCCGGCCCCGCCCTGCCCAACCTTCAGGTCGTCGAGGCCGGTCCCGGCAAGGTCGCCGAGCTGGCGAAACAGGCCGTGGCGGCCGGGGTGCGCCAGGGCACCGACTTCGGGCAGCCCAATGTGGCCGACGCGCCGAGCACCCGGATCGACGTCGTCGTCGACGGGCAGACCCAGAGCGTGACCGTGGTGGCCCTCAACGAGGCCGCCCCCGACGACCCGTCGCTCACCCAGGCGCAGCGCGACGCGCGGGCCAAGCTGGCGACCTTCGCCGAGCAGCTCCGGGAGCTCGGCAACACCCCGGAAGCGAAGCCGTACCGGGCCGAGCGGGTCGCCGCCCTGGCTCAGCCGTGGTCGGCGCCCAACGACGGCCTGCCCGCGCAGCCGCCGGCGGTCGCCTGGCCCGGCCCGGCGCTGCCCGGAGAGCCGCTGAACCCCAATGTGAAGCTCGGCTGCGTCACCGCTTCGGGTGACGAGGCGACGACGCTGCTGGACGCGGCCGCCAAGGCCAACCAGAACACGCCCTGGACCTCCGGCACGGAGAAGTACCGCGTGACCTTCCGCCCGCTGCTGCCGGAGGAGACCGGCTGCGCCGACCTGAAGAAGGCCCGATGACCCCCATCGGCGACCCGTTCGACGCGGGCGAGTGGCACCCTCGAGACGACCGATCGCAGGGGGAGACGGGCGGGCCGGGGCAGGCTGAGCCCGCCCCGGCCCGTCCGGCCTGCCGTCCGGTCACCGCACGCTCTACTGCACGCCCAGCAGGTCCACCACGAAGATGAGGGTCTCGCCCGGCTTGATCACGCCGGCCGCGCCGCGGTCGCCGTAGCCGAGGTGGGGCGGGATGGTCAGCCGGCGGCGCCCGCCGACCTTCATGCCCACCACACCCTGGTCCCAGCCGGTGATGACCTGACCTCCGCCGAGCGGGAACTGGAACGGCTCGCCCCGGTTGTACGACGCGTCGAACTCCTTGCCGGACGAGTGCGCGACACCCACGTAGTGCACGCTGACGTACTGGCCCGGCTTGGCCT
>NZ_JBFAZH010000530.1:0-5323 GCF_040681735.1 Actinoplanes sp. NPDC051633
GATCCGTACAGCTTTCATTTCGGTGAACGAAAAACCTGCGTGGTGGAACCCGATGGTGGACTTCTCTTGCCCAGCCGGTGCCTTGACGCGCTGTGCCGGCGAGCCCAGGAGCTCGGCGTCCGGCTCGAGAACGGAGAAGTGCGGTCCGCGACGTCGGTGGGGAAGGCGGTCAACCTTCGTGTCGACAACGAATCCGTCCACATGGACCGTGTCGTCGTTGCGGCGGGACCTTGGACTGCCGACCTGCTCCCCGGGCTGCAGCCGAAGCTCCGCGTGACGCGACAGTACCCGGTGTGGCTGGCCGCAGAGCCGATCGGCGATGGCGCCTGCCAGCCATGGATCGATCTCGACAACGGCTACTACGGCGTCGTCAACGCGGCGCCGGGCCGGCATCTCATAGCTCGACACATCGGCGGAAGTGATACCGAGGTGGATTATGGGATCCGTGGAAGCGGCTGTGGTCCGGATGGTCCCGTCGACCCGGAGATGAAGAAGTTGGCCGCCGCCGACGGGATACGCCAGTTCGCCGGCATGTTCAAGCCCTCGGCCGCGGCGGAGGTGGTCGATGTCGATGTCTGCCACTACACGAACACTCAGTCGGGACAGTTCATCGTCGATCGTTCTCCCGACGCGCCCAATATTGTTTCCTTGAGTGCATGCTCAGGACAGGGTTTCAAGTTCGCTCCCGTGTCCGGCGCACATGCGGCCGCTCTGGCCGACGATCTCGACCTGCCGCCGGCCGCGGAGGAGTCCTCCACCGCCAGCAGCTCATGGCCATCGACCGAGGCGATGTGAGCCCGTGCCCATCAACTCGGTCCGCAGCAAGGCGCAACTGCTCGGCCGCATCATCCTTATCGCCAGCCTCGCCGGAGTGATCGCGGGCAGCATCATCTGTATTTTGGCCGCGCCGAACAGCGGCTGGTGGGTGGCCGGCAGCTGCCTCGCCGCGGTCAGCGGCGCGATTTTCGGGGCGTCGTTCGGTCTCGCGGTCGGACGGTGGGCCGGGCAGGACGTGCTGGAGCAGCTGGATGTCACATTGCGTGCTCACGTTTCGACACTCGTCGACAATCCCGCGGATGCCATTCTTTCCCGGGCCGAGCACCTCGAGCCGTTCCGATGCGTTCTGCATCATTATCACCTGACCATTCTGGACGGCGTCCATACCTGGCGCTACCGTGTTTATCGATTCGACTCATGCCCACCCGGGCAATATGAACTTCGCACCACTTTCAACGTTGCCGATCCGCGTAGCGGCGCGCGCAACAAATACGTGATCGTGCTCGCCGTCCGAGATATCCGGGTCATTCTCGTGCAGCGCCGGCTATCCGGCGCCGAGCCGTCCGTCGTCGAGATCTTCCCGACCGGTTCCGAAGGTTTCCGCAGCTGCGTCGCCGGCGTCGGCCACATGCAGAACTGGGATGGCCGTCACATGACCACGAAATGCTTGCTCTCTCGTACGCCGCTCATCAACGGGATCAGCGAAGGAACTGTCAGCCGGTCCGACGACATCGATCTACTGCAAAAGAGGTGGCATGCCGACTACTCCACCACACTGGATATCCTCTGAGAATCCGCCGGCAGCCGCCATTGATCTGAGTATGGTCCGACGGCAACTCGAGGCGGGTTTCCTGTCCGGCAAGTACGGATACCACTTCCCGGCCGGAGCCGCGCAGTCCTGTCGGCCCGACATCCTCGACTACGACACCTCCGAGGCCGCCGCTATCCGGGCGCTCATCGCTCGACGGTGTTCCTACAGCGGTGTGGTCGAGCTCGGTCCGGGCGACGGCCGGCGTGCGGCTCGCCTCATCGCCACCGCGCGACGATGGTTACCCTCGTCCTACTTGGGACTCGACTGTTCGGCCACCCTGCTCGATGATGCTCGCCGCCGGCTCGAGGACATCGGCGTTTCGGCCCGCACCGGGCTGTGGGATTTCGAGCAGAGGCCAACCGCTCTGATCAGGGACACTCGGCAACGCGATCGGATCGTCTGTCTGTTTCTAGGCAACACTCTCGGCAACGTGGAATCGACCTCCGACGTGTTGAGCAACATCAGATCCAGTCTCGACCCTGGAGACCATTTGGTGATCAGCGTCGCTCGGTGGAAACCGGAGATGCCGGCCGAGCAACACGTCGACTGCTACCTCGTCGACGGATTCCGGACCGCTGCGCTCGCCCCGCTTCTCGCTATCGGTCTGGTCGCGGAGATGGACCTGAGCATGTCGGTGGAGGGACGCATCATCATCGGTCATGCGACAATTGTCAGCATTGATCACGTGCCGCCCTCACTCGCCGACGTGCTCGTCCCAGGTCGCCGATTGCGGTGCTTCATCTCGCGGCGTTTCGACGTGACAGCGCTCGACAGCGCCCTGAAGGAGGCCGGTTTCGACGTCGACTCGACGTTCGCGGCGTCCGAGAGCATTTCGGCAATCGCCACCGTCCGCTGAGGCGGCACGTGGCGTCACCCGATACCGCGGGTTTGCAGCCACAACTCCAGGACGGCGATCTGCCAGAGTCCGTTGGAGCCGACCGGTGTCCGGTGCCGGTTCGGCTCGGCGAGCAGTTCGTCGATGTATTCGCGGCGCAACAGCGCCCGATTCTTGGCGGCCGGGCTGTAGAGGGTGTCGCGGACCAGATCGAGCACAGGACCGCTCAAGTCATGCAGCGCGGGCACGGGGAAGTAACCCTTCGGGCGGTCGACGAAGCTGTCCGGGAAAAACTGGCGTGCGACTTGCTTGAGCGCACCCTTGCCGCCGCGGGCCGACTTGAGCTCCGGCGGGCAGGCCGCCGCCAGCGCGACCAGGTCCTGATCGAGGAAAGGCACCCGGAGCTCCAGGCCCCAGGCCATGCTCATACTGTCGATGCGCTTGACCGGGTCTTCCGGCATCAACAGGTGCGTGTCCAAGCGCAATGCCGCGTCCAGCGCGGTATCCGCGCCAGGGCTCTCCAGGTGAGCGGCCACCAATTCCCGGCTGACGTTGCTGACGCACCGAACGTCCGGTTCGACGATGCGGCTCACCGCGTCGTGATCGCGATCCGAGAACGCCTGTACGAACACGTCGAGAGCGTCGGCGCGCCCGGCCGCCGCGAACGGCTGATGGAAGCGGTATCCGGCGAAGATCTCGTCGGCGCCCTGCCCGGCCAGGGCTACCTTGACACGTCGCGACACTCGTTCGGACAGCAGGAAGAACGCCACCACGTCGTGCGTCCCCATAGGCTCGGTCATCGCCGCCACCGACTGTTGTACCGCCGGCACAAGGCTCTCGTCATGAATAGAGATGCGCTCGTGGTTCGTGCCATACCGCGCGGCGACCTGGTCCGACCAGCCGAACTCGTCACCTGGCTGGGTGCGGGAGTTCTGGAAGCCGATGCTGAACGTGCGAACGTCGTGCCCTGCCTCGGCAAGCATTGCCACGATCAGACTCGAGTCGAGGCCGCCGGAGAGCAGCACGCCGACGGGGACGTCAGCCACTATGTGACGGCGCACCGCCGTACGCAGCGCATCGGCGATTTCACGCTGCCACTCGTCGGCGTCCATGCCGGCGACCCCGGGATCGCGGGTGTATGTCGGCTGCCAGTATCGCTGCTCGCGGGAGCGGCCATCGGCCTCGATCACCCGGAGCGTCGCGGGCGGAAGTTTACGGACGCCTCGCAGCAGGGTGCGCGGTGCCGGGACGATCGAGTGCCAGGACAAGTAGTGGTGCAGAGCGACGGGATCGATAGTGGTGTCCACGTCGCCGGCGCTCAGTAGCGCTGGGAGAGTGGAGGCGAAACGAAGCCCACCTCGTACTGAGGCGAGGTACAGCGGCTTGATGCCGAGCCGGTCGCGGGCAAGCAACAAACGCCGTTGGCGCCGGTCGACGATCGCGATCGCGAACATGCCGACGAGATGATCGACGAATCGCTCTCCCCACCGGTGATAGGCGGCCAGGACGACCTCGGTGTCGCTCTGGGTGCGGAAGCGGTAGCCACCGTTGCGCAAATCCTCCTGCAACTGCCGGTAGTTGTAGATGCACCCGTTGAAGGCGACCGCGATCCCCAGTTCGTCGTCGACCATCGGCTGAGCTGCGGCGTCGCTCAGGTCGATGATGCTCAACCGGCGATGGCCCAGCGAGGCCCACCCGTCGCGCCACATCCCGGCGCCATCCGGTCCTCGCGTGGCCATGGCCTCTGTCATCGTGGCCACCGTCGCATGAGACACCGCAGTGCCGTCGAAACGGACCTCACCGCAGATTCCGCACACTTAGCCTGCACCTGCCCTTGTCGCCGGGGCGCTCTCCTCCGCCATGATGGGTCAGCGACGGCGTTGCCAGCGCAGCGGGCCCGGGTGCAGCGACCACCACGCGCGCCGCCATCAGGAGCGCCGCGCAGCGCCGATGCGTAGGCAAAAGGAGATCCTGCTGCTGGCCGGACTGACCAATTAGGTCGTAGACGACCCCATCTACCAAGCGCTACGCGCTGACGTCACGACCCGCCGACCAGCTGCCGCTTGACAGAGGAGCAATTTGCAGAACCCGTTTAGACGCCCTGCCGGATGCGGTTCTGGTCTTCGGCGACGAGGAGCGCTTCAAGGGCGTCGGCGGGCATGGGGCGGGCGAAATGGTATCCCTGTGCCTGCTGGTAGCCCAGCGTCCTGAGCCGTTGGACCTGGGCGGGTGTTTCGACGCCTTCGGCGACGGTGTCCAGGCCGAAGCCGCGGGCGAGTTGCAGCACGGCGGCGGCGATGACGCTGGAGTGCTCGTCGGGCAGGAACGAACGGTCGAGTTTGATCTGGTCGATGGGGCAGGCGGCGAGCAGCGACAGGGTGGACTGGCCGGTGCCGAAGTCGTCGAGGGCGACCCGGATGCCGAGGGCGCGCAGGGCGGTGAGGGTGTCGCCGGTCGCGCCGCCACCGATCGCGGTCGACTCGGTGATCTCGATGATCAGCCGTTGTGCGGGCAGGTGGTGGTCGGTGAGCGCTGCCGCGACCTCGGCAGCGAAGGAGGGCTCCCGCAACTGCTGGGCAGAGACATTGATGCTGATCGTGGGTGGAGCGGTCGCCGGGTACGCGTGGTGCCAGGCGGCCATCTGCCGGCAGGCTGCGCGCAGCACCCACCGGCCGATGTCGATGATGAGGCCGCCGGCCTCGATGATGGGAATGATCTCGGGTGCGCCGATCAGCCCGCGCTCGGGATGCTGCCAGCGCAGCAACGCTTCGACACCGGCGAGGTGATCGTCGTCCAGGTGCACGATCGGCTGGTAGTGCAGGCGCAGCTGGTTGTCGTGCAGCGCCCGCCGCAGCGCGGAGCTGGCCTGCTCGAGGGCCGCGCCGCGTGCCTGCATGCCG
>NZ_JBFAZH010000531.1:0-5308 GCF_040681735.1 Actinoplanes sp. NPDC051633
GCCGCAGCCTCGCGGCGGCTACGGCTGGTCCGGGAGATCACTTGTTGCCTCATCGCGGTAGTGGTGATCTGTGCGGGGATCGGACGACTGTCCCACCTCCTCGGCTTCCGCCTGGCAGTCGCGGCGGTGGCGCTTCTCATCGCGGTGTGCACCGGACGCCGGCTGCTGGCTCGGGGGCTCAAGGCCATGGTCGGCTGGGCATGGCGCAACAAGTGGGACCGTAGGCGACCAGGCCCGCTGCGGTGGGTCGCCTGCCTGGTTTTGGCGACGATACTCGCCCTCGCACTGGTGATGAGTCAGGCGGCGCTCTGGGACTGCGCCGCGATGGTGCTGCTCGGCTTTGTGATCGGTGGAGTGGTCGTCATCGCCGAGTCCGCCGTGGCGCACCGACGGGCGGCGGCGATCGTCGCCGAAGGTTCGCCCGAGCCGCGTGACCTCGCGCCCCCGGTCCACCGACGGTTGGAGCAGCGGATCGAGGGCCTGGCAGGCGCCGAGGTGGTCGTGTACTCCGAGGAGCGGGCGTCGGCGCCATTCGTGGGCAACGGGTTTGTCGTCCGGCCCTGGAAGCTCGATGTCGACGTTCACCGCCGGCCGCCGGCCGCAACCGACGACACATTCGAGATGTTTGATGTGGTCGCATTCCATGAGTGGCTTGAGGGCCAATTCATCGTGGAGACCGCCGTAGCGAGCACGGCGTCCCGGCAGTTGGCAGCCGGGCACCGAATTTACGTCGACGGACGGAAGATCGCCTGGGACTCCCCGCTCGTCGCGGACGGTCGTCCGCTTCAGCATGTTGATTGGGAGTACCTGTCCGAGGAACTGCGCCATCCGGATCGCGCAGACGACCAGCGGGTCTACTTCTTTCTGCAGGAAATCAGCCGCGATGGAGAAATTGGCGTCTGTACATTCGTCCGCCCGCTGCTCCAGGATGGCAACCTCTCGATCGAGTTCGTGCCGCTCGTAATTCCACCGGTGCACCCCGATGTCGAGGCGCTGGTTGCCGATCTGCCGCTCAATCTGCGGGATCAGATCTGGCGCGCGATGCGGTTGTGGACGATTCACATTCCGTCAGCGGTGTTCGGCAGTCCCGTCCGCTGCGTACGGCGGGTGCTCGCCTGGGGTGCGCGGCAGTCCACGCGCGTCTATTGGCGACTGGCCGTACGATGCCGCTGGTTCTACGATCTCGGTGCCGATATGTCGATTCGCGAGGGTGTGAGCTGGCGGACGCCGGAGGAGTTCGACCACTTCGCGATCCGGGACCTGATCCGCATCAACGACCAATTGCGCGATCGACTGGTCACGTCGATCAAGACGTACCTCCAAGCCCACGGCATCGATCCCGATCAGCTGGAGACGGCCGTGACGATCAACCAGATCCAGAACTGGAATGTCGGGAACGTGCGGGCTGACATGGTGGGTTTCGGCAACAACAATACGTTTGGCAACCCGGGCCGCGGTGAGGGGTAAGCGATGCACGATCAGACGTTCACCATCAACGGACAGGTCAGCGCCAAAATTGTGTCGATCGGCAACGGCAACCATCTGAGCCTGCCCGCCGCATCGGCCGACAGCGTTGACCATGCCCGGCCTGTCTTCGGGATCGTGACCGCTCTTCCGGAGGAGTTCGCGGCGGCAAGCGTGCTCCTGGACGACGCGCGAAGCCCGTCCACTATCGGCGGCGACCGTGCCCAGTACGTCCTAGGCGCGATGCCGAGCCGGGACGAACAGCGTCCGCACGAGGTGGTGCTGACGCTGCTCGGCGAGACGGGAAACACCGCTGCAGCCGAGTCCTGCGCCAACCTGATCCGCAGCTTCCCCAGCGTGGACACCGTCATCATGTGTGGGATCGCCTGCGGCGTGCCAGCGCCGGACCGGCCCGAACGCGATGTGGGACTCGGCGACATCGTCGTGGCGACGTGGGGGATAGCCGACTACGACCACGTGGTGGAGCGCGACGACGGACGGCAGCCTCGGCAGCCGTTTCCGCTGCCCTCACCGCTGCTCGTGCGGCTCGCTCGGTACCTCGAAGCCGTGGAGATCCGCGGCGACCGGCCGTGGGAGCCCCATATCGACCGCGCAGTGACGGCAATTCCCGCCTTCGGCCGTCCGGACCCATTCCCGGCAACGCGTCCGCAGGTCCGGCATGGCGTAATCGGCAGCGCGGACCGGTCGCTGCGCAGCGCGGGTCCGTGACGAACTGGCCGCGACTCACCAACTGATCGCCATGGAGATGGAGGGCAAAGGGATCGGCAGCGCCGGCTTCGCGGGTGGCCGGGAATGGTTCGTGGTGCGTGGCATCAGCGACTATGGTGACGCGAACACGACCCGGCTCTGGCGCGGATACGCCTCGGTCGTGGCCGCCGCCTACGTGCGTGCGCTGCTCGCCGAGTGTCAGCCGCTGACCCCTCGCGGCGGCCACCCGCAGGCTACCGGTGGCGCACGAAAGCAGTGACCTTCGCCGTCTTTCGACGGCCGTGTCGGTGGCGGCTCTTTGCCGTCTGGTCAACGCCTCGGCCCCGCCTCGGCAACCCACGCCCAGCCGCACTTAATACGCCGGTTTCGTCGACACCTCTAGTAACCGGGCCTGCTCTACGTCCAAGCTGCCCTGCGTGACCACCTGCGCCCTGCTGCCGCACCCGCCACAGGCCTCCTTCCAACGCAACGCCGCCATCGCCGCCCTTTGAGTGTGCTTGCGACGGATGCCGGCGCCCGAGCGGCTGTGATCGGGCCGAGGCTGACGGCGGCCGCTGCGAGGTCCGAGGCTGAAGTCCCGATGATCGCTGACGGTGCGGTCGGCCGGCTCGGTTCGAAGATCCGGAACAGGTGGTTCGCTTCGCCCCGATCGCCGCTCTTCTAGGGAGTCGCATGACCGGCACGGACCCCGGCCCGACCGTTGGCCAGCTGCTGCTCACCGAATACGAACGGCTCAAAGATGAGCAGAAAGCCCGCATCGGGTTTCGCGACAACCTTATCTATGTCACCCTCGCGTCGATGGCCGCCGTCGTCACCGCAGCACTGACGGCCAAGGGGCACGCTAACCTACTCCTGATGCTGCCCCCGGTCAGTACTGTGCTCGGCTGGACCTATCTGGTCAATGACGAGAAGGTGACAGCGATCGGTCACTACCTGAGGGGCTACCTCGCACCCAAGCTGGACAGCAGCGGGACAGCGTTTGCTTGGGAGACGACACACCGGTCGGACCGATGCCGAAAGCATCGCAAGATCATTCAGATGGTCGTCGAATTGGGAACGTTCGCCGCGCCGGCCGCTGCGGCGATCATCGTGTATTGGATTAACGGTCCCTGGGAGTGGCCGTTCCTCGCGGTGTCGATTGCGGAACTTGCGGTCGCGCTCGGCTTGGTAGCCGAAATCGTCCGGTACGCGGACGTCGACGTGTCCGGCCCAAATACCTCGGATGGCTCGGCCGAGGAAGGGTAGGGATTGTGACACTTCCGTCACAGGTCGTCCCTGTTCTGCTGGGTCACCCGGCCGCTCGGGCGTAGAGCGTCGCGACGTCCGTGTCAGTCAACCGTGCCCGTACGCGTAACTTGCCGTGCCCGGTTGCTGCCCCGGTGTGTGGACGCGAAGGCGGCCATCTCGTACAGCAGTAGAATGGGCTTGCGGTCTTCAGGCCGTCCTGGTTGACCGCGTGGCACCATTTGGTAATACGGGTTATGGCCGTCAGCGACGCGGCGACATCATAAGGCCGAATTATGGTGCTCGATCCCCCGGCGTAGGGTCGACGCGTCGATCATCCGTGGGCCGGCCGCCGCCTCCTGGCCCAACCTCGCCGGCAATTCCGTGCTCATTTGCGTTTCTTGTGACCGTCGGGGCGATCGCTGCGCTGCGCCGTTGACCGGAACCACGGCCGTGGTCCGCTGGTGCCTCGGATGGTTCTCGAGGGCGACTGCGGGTGGGGCGCCGTCATTGCCATGGGCAGCTGTTGTCCGGATCTCCGTCCGTTTTCTCGACCTCGATGATGGCCAGTGGAGTGGCGCGTGGCACGAGGTTGTTGGCGGCGACGTCGGCGTCGGCGTCTTTGACGGCACGGGACGTCTCCAGGTCCACGGCCATCAGCTCTACCGAATACCTGTCGCCTGGTGAGGCGCTGCCGAACCATTGAATTCCCCGCCACGAGTTCAGTGTCTGCGGCTTGTCCCAGTTGATGACTTGTTGTGCGTACTTCTGGGGGTCACTGTTGGTGTAGATGACCAGAATCAGCGATTGGCCGGCGGCCAGATGAGATGTGCCGGAGAAGTACTCGCAGTTCCTGACCTTTGCGCCGGCTCGAAGTGACGAGATGGTCCCCGACTGCGCAGGGCTCTTCTTGGCCTTGCTGCTCGGCGTAAGTGTGGCTGGTGTCGTCGGGACCACCGGTGCTCCTTGGCGTCCGGAAGGCGGCCGCGTCGATGCTGGACCGGCCATCGGAGGGCTGGGTGCGACTGAATTGGGTGGATCGGTGCCGGCGCTGGCGACCGGTGTCGGCGTGTCCGTCGGGCCACCTGTTCCCGCAGGTCCGTCTGCGTGCCAGCGACCGGGCAGACCCGCAGCTACAAGCGCCGTCAGCGCCAACGCCGTGGCGGCCACTGCGGCTGAAGTGACGATCGCCCGCCGGCGCCGTCGCTGCGGTCGTGGCGCGCCTTCGGGTGTGGCGCTAGCGGGCTGAGACCCGGTGCCGGCCACAGCACCCGGAACGGCGGTGTCGTGGTGTCGTTCCGGCCCGATGCGGGCGAGGACGGGGTCGCTGTCGCCGTCGAAACGCCGTTGCGGGATGAACGGGCCGTCCTCGGCCATCCGGCGGCGGAGGTAGTGGTACAGGTCGGAGACCGTTACGAACTCGGCGTCGGGCTGAGCCGCCGCGCCCTGAAGTCCTTGTAGCAGGTGGGCGGTGAAGCGGCTGTAGCCGGTGCCATGTTCGGCGTCCGGGGCACGGTCATGCGACCGCGTTGCCGCCAGGACGTACCGGCCGCGTCCGCCGAGCTCGGCGGCCACGTCACCCGTTTTGAACGCGCCGGCGTAGCAGCAGTCGAGGATGATGATCGTTATGGCCGCGGCGCTGTGGTCGATCATTCGCGTGATGGTCTCGGCGCTGACGGCCGTCGTCAGCCGGCGGTCGGTTCGGGTGTTGCGGGCGCACATCAGCAGCGATCCGTTGTTCGCGGTGATGCCGTGGCCGCTGTAGTAGATCAGGAGTACGTCATCGCAGGTTGCCGCACAAACTTTGGTCGGTGGGTGAGCGACTTCTTTTTATTTGTTTATTAATATAACACTATCAAAAGGCTTGGTCTAATCAGATCAAGCCTTTTTT
>NZ_JBFAZH010000532.1:0-5303 GCF_040681735.1 Actinoplanes sp. NPDC051633
CCGCGCCACATCGTGCCGATCCACACGAAGAACTTCATGCCGGTCGGCACCGCGATGAGGAAGCTCAGGAAGCTGAAGAACGGCAGCAGCACCTGACCGGTCACGAACATGTGGTGCGCCCACACGCTCATCGACAGGGCCGCGATCAGCAGCGTGGCCGACACCAGGCCCTTGTAGCCGAACACCGGCTTGCGGCTGAACACCGGGATGACCTCGGTGATGATGCCGAAGAACGGCAGCGCCACGATGTACACCTCGGGGTGCCCGAAGAACCAGAACAGGTGCTGCCACAGCATCGGGCCGCCGGTCTCCACGTTGAAGACCTGGGCGCCGAGGATGCGGTCGGCGGCCAGGGCGAACAGCGCCGCGGCCAGGAACGGGAACACCAGGACCACCAGCAGGCTGGTGACGAAGATGTTCCACGTCATGATCGGCATCCGGAACATCGTCATGCCAGGCGCGCGCAGGGTCAGGATCGTGGTGATCATGTTGACGCCACCGAGGATGGTGCCCAGACCGGAGATCGCCAGGCCGACCACCCACATGTTCCCGCCGACGCCGGGCGAGTGCAGGCTGTCGCTCAGCGGCGTGTACGCGAACCAGCCGAAGTCAGCCGCGCCGCCCGGAGTCAGGAAGCCGGCGACCGCCAGCGTGCCGCCGAACAGATACAGCCAGTACGCGAACGAGTTGAGCCGCGGGAACGAGACGTCGGGCGCGCCGATCTGGATCGGCACCACGAAGTTGGCGAAGGCGAACACGATCGGCGTCGCGAAGAACAGCAGCATGATCGTGCCGTGCATGGTGAACAGCTGGTTGTACTGCTCCGGCGACAGGAACTGCATGCCGGGCCGGGCCAGCTCGGCGCGCATCAGCAGCGCCATCAGGCCACCGAGCAGGAAGAACACGAAGGACGTGATCATGTACATGATCCCGATCTGCTTCGCGTCCGTCGTGCGCAGGATCCGCGCGATCGCTGAGCCCTTTACCTGGGGGCGGACCGGCCATGGCCGGGTCACGATCGGCTTAGGCGCGACGGTCGTCACGAATAGCCTCCGGTGTCTCGTTCGTCCCGCTCAGTACGCCCCAAGCTGAAGGCGTGCCTCCCAGGCAGAATAGTCCCCCGTCGGGTTACCGCGGGCGCGGGGCTGCCAAACAGCCGACGTGGCTTCACATGGGCCCGACGAGCTCACGGAACTGGTCCCCGAACATCTCCCGGCCACGGCGGCGCAGCATCGGATCACGCAGCGCGGGCGCCACATCGCGGGCGTTGTCCCGCTCGTGGGTCTGCGCGCGGACGTGCTCACAACGCGGCTTCCGCCGGGCCTCGAAGGCGGCCAGCGCGGCCGGGATGTCGTCGGGCGTGGCGCGCAGCACCTCGCCGAGCACCACCGCGTCCTCGAAGGCCATCGCAGCACCCTGCGCCAGCGTCGGCGCGGTCGCGTGCGCGGCGTCGCCGACCAGCAGCACCGGCCCGGTCGACCAGCGCTCCAGCATCACCTCGTCGGTGCGGGCGACCTGCACCTTCTCGATCGCGTCCAGGATGGCCGGGACCGGCCCGCCGAAGTCACCGAACAGCTCCCGCAACCGCTTCTCGGGGTCGGCGGGGTTGGGCTGACCCTCGTCCACGGTCTCGTCGGCATAGCAATACAGCCGCCGGCTGCCCATCGGCATCACCGTGAAGGACGACCGCCGACCGAGCAGGGAAGTCCAGTCGCTGATCCGCGGCCCGCCGTTGACCACGCTGCGGTAGACGATCTGGCCGGTGGGCACGGCGGGACCGCCCAGCTCGGATTTCGTGCGGATCGTCGAGCGCCGGCCGTCGGCGCCGACCACCAGGTCGTACTCCTGCATCCGGCCGTCGGAGAACTCGACCTTGGCCACGCCGTCGGAGATCTCCAGATCCCGCACGGCGGTGTCGTAGCGGACCTCGCCGCCGACTCCGGTGAGCAGCACCTGCTGCAGGTCGGCCCGGGACAGCGCCCGGGACTCGCCGACACCCGCCCAGAGCGCGGCCGCGTCCAGCTCGAAGAGGGGCTCGCCGGTCGAGTCGAGGAAGAGCTGGCGGAAGATGAGGTCACCGAGCGGCCGCAGCGGCGCGTCGAGGCCGAGCTGCCGCAGCGCTCGCGTGGCGTTGCCCGGGAGGTGGATGCCGGCGCCGGGCAACATGCTGGCGGGCAGCTCCTCGACCACGTCGGGCCGGAAGCCGGCGACCCGCAGGCCCCTGGCCGCGGCGAGACCGGAGATCCCGGCCCCCACGACAAGGATGCGCAAGGTCATCGGAGCAACGCCTCCGAGGGGAGTTGGACACGCGTCGGAGCCAAGACACTACCCGCCGCCACCGGAGCGGGAAACCCACGATCAAGTCGGCGCCCGATTTGTTCGAGACGAGCAGTCTGCATCGTTCGGCCCCCATACATCGCCGCGGTTGTTGGATCCGGAGTGGACGTTCTGCGACTCACGGGCCGACGTGGACGAGTGAGCCCATCGGCACGCCGGCCAACGCTCGCGTGTCCCTCGAGAGGTGGGCCTGGTCGGCGTAGCCGGCGATGGCGGACGCCTCTGCGAACGACGTGCCCGCCCGGGCGAGCCGGACGGCCCGCTGAAACCGCAGGATACGGATCAGGTGCTTCGGCCCGTACCCGAAACCGGTCCTGACCCGGCGCTGCAGCTGCCGCGCGCTCAGGCCGAGCCGCTCGGCGATCGCGTCCACCGTCCACCCCGCGCGCGCCCGCGCCGCCACCTCGACCAGCGCCGGGTCGGGCTCGCGCCAGCGCATGAGCGCCGCCTCGGTCAGCGCCTCGCCGGGAGACGAGGACTCCGCTATGCGCCGCACGTCGGCCGGCGACCACAACTGGTCGAGCGGCACCTGCCGGTCGGTGAACTCGTCAGCCGGCGAACCGACGACCTGCGGCCCCGTCCCCGCCGCGAAGCGCAGGCCGAACAACTGCCCGCCGCCGGAGCTCTCCGAGACCTGCGCGGTGGTGTCCGGACCCGCCACGAACACACGACCGTCGTGCCAGATCAGATCCATACAGCCGTCCGGCAGGATCCGCGACGCGTGATGGCCCGGCGGCGTCAGCGACTGCCAGGCGATCACGTGCGGGAGGCGAGCGGGCCGTTCGGAGTACATGCAAAGACCTTCGCACGGGGGTACGACAAGATGGGTCCGTGAGCGACCGCCTCGATGAATACCGCCGCAAGCGCGACGCGAAACGCACCCCCGAGCCGGTCCCGCAGCGCAGCCCCGAGCCGCGGGATCGCGAGAACAGGTTCGTCATCCAGCAGCACCACGCGCGCAGCCTGCACTGGGACGTGCGGCTGGAGCGCAACGGCGTGCTGGTCTCCTTCGCCGTGCCGCGCGGCCTGCCCCGCGACCGGAGCCGGAACAACCTGGCCAAACACACCGAGGACCACCCACTGGAATACCTGACCTTCTCGGGCGAGATCCCGGCCGGCGAGTACGGCGGCGGCCGGATGTTCATCCACGACACCGGCACCTACGACACGGACAAATGGCGCGACGACGAAGTCAGCGTCACCTTCCACGGCGAGCGGACGTCCGGGCGTTATGTCTTCTTCCAGACCGGCGGCAACGACTGGATGGTGCGCCGGATGGACCCCGCCGAGCCGGGCTGGGAAACCATGCCCGACCTGGTCGAGCCGATGACCGCGACCCGGGCCGCGAAGCTGCCGGCCGACGACGCCGAGTGGGGCTACGAGATGAGCTGGGCCGGGCGGCGGACCGTGGCGTACGTGTCCGGCGGCCGGGTCAAGCTGCTCGACGCGGAGGGAAGGGACGTCACCTCCTGGTATCCCGAGGTGCGCGGGCTGGGCGACGCGATGGCGCCGACCGAGGCGGTGCTGGACGGCGAGATCGTCGCCTTCGACGGCACCACGCCGTCGGCCGCCCTGCTCGCCCGGCGCAAGGAGCCCAAGGACACCGCCGCGGCCCGCCGGGCGGCCGAGCGTACGCCGGTGCAGTTCCTCGCCTACGACCTGTTGTGGCTCGAGGGGCACTCGACCGTCGAGGCGATCGGATACGTCCAGCGCCGGGAGTTGCTCGACGGCCTGGGCATCGCCGGCGACCACTGGCAGACGCCGCCCTACTTCTCCGGCGGCGGCGCGTACGCCCTGGAGGCCGCCACGGCACAGGGGCTGGCCGGGGTGGTGGCGAAGCGTCTCGACTCGGCGTATAGGCCGGGCCGGCGTACCCGCGATTGGCTGTCGATCTCCGCCTGAATGACCTTCAGTACGGCTCCGGTCATCCGATGAAAGGGGTTTGCTGACCGGGAATTCGGAAAGGTCTACGTTGAGATGCTGCATGTAGGGCCGATCCGATGACCAATTCTGTGACCTCTGAGATGTCTGCCGAACTCTGGAAATCCGCTGCCCAGGTCCTCTCGATCAACTGGATCAACGACCACACCGTGCCGTCCCGCCGCCTCTATCCACACCAGTGGAGCTGGGACTCGGCGTTCACCGCGATCGGCCTCGCCTACGTCAACCCCGCCCGCGCGTGGCACGACCTGCGCAGGCTCTTCGAGGCGCAGTGGCCGGACGGCCGCGTGCCGCACATCGTCTTCGACCCGAGTGTGGCGGAGGGTGACTACTTCCCCGGCCCCGCGTTCTGGGACGTGCCCGCCCACGGCTCACGGCCGGCGCGCGCCAGCACCGGCCTGGTGCAGCCGCCGATGCACGCGATCGCGGCATGGGAGGTCTACCGCCGCTCCACGTCGCACGGCGCCGCGTGCGCGCAGCAGGCGATGGACGAGTTGGCCTGGCTCTACCCGCGCCTGGTCCGGCAGCAGGACTATCTGACCGGGCGGCGGAACGCGGGCGGGGCCGGACTGGCCTGCCTCGTGCACCCGTGGGAGTCGGGCGTCGACAACAGCCCGTCCTGGGACGCGGCCATCTCCGCGGTGCCGGCCGACCTGAGCCTGCTGTCCCGCTACCACCGCCGCGACCTCGAGGTGGCCACCGCGGCGCACCGGCCGACGGACATCGACTACGCCCGCTATGTCCACCTTGTCGTGGCCTACAAGGAGTCCGGATATTCGGACACCGACCTCGCGGCCCGCCACGACTTCGTGGTGGAGTGCCCGTCCTTCAACGCGATCCTCGGTGCGGCCGAGATGGCGCTGGCCCGGATCGCCGCCGTCGTCGGCGCCGACGCCGAGCCACACCGCGAGCGTGCCCGCCGCATCACGGCGGCCATCGTGGACCGGCTCTGGGATCCGGACACCGCGACCATCCGCGTCCGCGACGTGCGGACCGGCACCCTGAGCCCAGCCCCATGCATCAAC
>NZ_JBFAZH010000533.1:0-5297 GCF_040681735.1 Actinoplanes sp. NPDC051633
GCTCGACGCCGGACTTGCCCGTGTATTCGAGCAGGACGCAGCCGCCCTTGGTGCGAACGTGGTCGGGCCGCAGCGTGGACAGCCCGAAGGACGGGTCCTCCTCGCGGTCCGCGTACTGCGCGCTGCCGACCCGGAACATGCCCATGTCGAGCAGCCGGACGATGGCGGCGAGAACCCGGTTGCGGGACAGGCCCCGGCTGGTCAGGTCGGCGCACAGCCGCTCGCGGACCTTGGGCAGCCGCTCGGCCACCTCGAGGGCGTGGTCGAACTTCGCCTCGTCGCGCGTGCTGCGCCAGACCTTGTGGTAGAGGTACTGCTTGCGTCCGGCCGCGTCGATGCCGGTGGCCTGGACGTGTCCGCGAGGGTCGGGGCTGATCCACACGTCGGTCCAGGCGGGCGGGATCACGAGCGCCTTGATCCGATCGATCGCCTCGGCGTCGGTCAGGCGCCCGCCCGACGTGTCGAGGTAGGCAAAACCCTTGCCGGCGCGGCGTCGGCCGTACCCGGGCTTGGTCAAGTCACTTCGTCGTAGCCGCACCTGAAGTCCTCCCCAGTGACCCCTCCCCTGTGACAAGCCCGGACTGCCCCCGGAATCGGCGGTCAAACCTTGACCTGGAGCGCGCTCCGGGTCATAGCGTCGAGCGCATGCAGACAGTGGAACTGGGCCGGACCGGCTCACAGGTGAGCGCGCTCGCGCTGGGCGCGATGCAGATGGGCAGCGAGACCGGGGAGGACGAGTCCCGCACGATCCTGGATCGCTACGTCGAGGTCGGCGGTTCGTTCGTCGACACGGCGGACTGTTACGAGTGGTGGGCGCATCCGGGCAGCCACGGCGGGCACAGCGAGGAGCTGCTGGGCCGGTGGATGCGCGACGGAAACAACCGCGACGAGCTGTTCCTGGCCACCAAGGGCAGCGGCATGCCGCACTGGAGCGAGGACCTGTGGGCGGCCGACGGCACGCCGAACTGGGCGCTGGCGCGGAAGACCTTCTCCGGGGCGGGTGCGGACAACCTGCGGCAGGCCCTCGACGGCAGCCTCCGGCGGCTGGGCACCGATCACGTGGACCTGTACTACGTGCACGTGGACGACCCCGCCACCCCGCTCGAGGAGACGCTCGAGGCGCTGGCCGGGCTGGTTCAGGCCGGGAAGGTACGGCACCTGGGCTGGTCCAACGTACGTACGTGGCGGCTGGAGGCCATCCGGCAGCTGTGCGAGCGCAACGGCTGGCCGCTGCCGGTGGCGGTGCAGCAGCAACACTCGTACCTGCGGCCGAAGGGTGGCGCCGACGGCGCGTCGATCGTCACCACGGAGCAGTGGGAGTACCTGACCGGGCACGAGGATCAGACGCTGGTCGCGTACTCGCCGATCCTGAAGGGCGTCTACGACGATCCGGCCAAGCGCAAGGCGCACTGGATGATGGAGGCCTACGCGGGCCCGGACGCCGATGCTCGGATCGAGGCGCTCGAGGGCGTCGCGGGCGAGGTCGGCGCTACGCCGAACCAGACGGTGCTGGCGTGGATCATGCAGCGCCCGGGCCCTCGTGTCGTCCCGCTGATCGGCCCGCGCACGCTTCCGCAGTTCGAGAATCTGGTGCCCGCGCTGGACATCAAGCTCACGACCGAGCAGCTGGAGCGGCTCGACAAGGCTTAGGCCGCCCGCGTGGCCCGCCCGGCGGCTGGGCACAGAGGGTGACCCGAGACGGCCCGGCGGGTGTGCCAGGGGACTGCAGAGCGCGCGTACTCGTAAAGGGTGTTCGCTCTTGAAGCTAGGAGCCGTGCCACGTTCGCCACAGCGCGGCATAGGGGCCATCAAGCTCGAGAAGATGAGAATGGCTGCCCAGCTCGATGATCCGGCCGTCGTCCATGACCGCGACCCGGTCCGCGTCGTGCGCCGTCTGCAACCGGTGCGCGATCGCGATCACCGTGCGGTCGTGCAGCACCGCCGCCAGGGCACGCTCGGCGGTGCGGGCGGCGGTCGGGTCGAGCAGGGCCGTGGCCTCGTCGAGGATCACCGTGTGCGGGTCGGCGAGCAGCACCCGCGCGAGCGCCAGCTGCTGGGCCTGCGCGCCGTCGAGGCGATGCTCGCCGAGGTCCAGGTCGAGGTCGGCGGCCCAGTCCGCGCCGACCGTGTCGAGGGCGCGGCGCAGGTCGGGGTCGGGCGCGGCGACCATCAGGTTGTCGCGCACCGACTCGGCGAAGACGTGGTGTTCCTGGGTGACCAGCACGACGTGCCGGCGCAGCTCGTCGGGCGGCAGGTCGGCAACCGGGACGCCGCCGACGGTGACCGCGCCGGCGCCGGGCCGGTCCACGCCGGCGAGCAGCCGGCCGAGCGTGGACTTGCCGGCGCCGGACAACCCGACGATCGCCAGCCGCTCCCCCGGCCGCACGGTGAGGTTGACGTCGTGCAGCACGTCGCGGCCCTCGTCGTAGGCGTACCGGACGCCGCGCACCTCGATCCGCTCGCCGTCCGGGCGACGCTCCGAGGTCGCCGGCGCGGGCGGCACCGCGGAGATGCCCTCGATCCGGGCGAACGACGCGGTGCTGCTCTGCAACTGCTCGATCCAGATCATCAGGGCGTCCAGCGGCCCGACGAGCTGCCGCAGGTAGAGCACCGCCGCGCCGACCGTGCCCAGCGACGCCATCCCGGCGAAGGACAGGAACCCGCCGAGCACCAGCACGACCACCACCGGGATCGCATACGAGAGCTCGACCGTCGGGAAGAACACCGTGCGCAGGCTCAGGGTGGCCAGCCGGGTGCGGCGGGTCTCGGCGATCGCCTCGCGGCCCACCGCGAGGCGGCGATCCCCCAGATCGAAGGCTTCGATGGTACGAGCGCCCGACACGGTCGCCGACAGCTCGTCGGCAAGCTGCGAGTTGGCCGCGCCCTCCCGCAGGTACGCGGCCGGCGCCCGGCGCAGATACCAGCGCGTGCTGAACCAGACGCCGACCAGCCCGATCAGCCCGGCGATGCCCAGCAGCGGGCTCAGCACCAGGACCGCGACGATCAGGAAGACGAACTGGATCATCGCGGAGATGAGCTCCGGCAGGATGTCCCGCAGGGTGTTCGCCACCGCGTCGACGTCGGAGGTGCCGCGGGCGGTGAGGTCGCCGGGGCGGATGCGCTCGACGACGGCGGCCGGCAGGTTCAGCGACCGATCCAGGAAGCCCTCGCGGATCCGGGCCGCCGTACGCTCCCCGAACCGGTAGCCGATCAGCAGCGCGTACCTCAGCAACGCGGTCTGCGCCAGGGCGCAGCCGAGCACCGCCAGGGCGAGCAGATCGACCCGCCCGGCGCCACCGCTGCCGGTCACCGCGTCGATGATCCGGCCGAGCAGGTACGGCCCGCCCAGCCCGGCGATCGCGGCCAGCACGTTGAGCACGGTCAGCCGGACGACGGCGCGACGGTCCGCGGCGATCAGCGTGCGGGCCGCCCGGACGATATCGCGGGGCGCGGCGATCGGCAGGACGGTGCTCATCGGCGGCTCATCGGCGGGCTCATGCGCGGGCCTCGTCGGCCTCGAAGACGCGGGTGACCAGCGCCCGATAGCCGGGCTCGGCGGACAGCAGCTCGCGATGGGTGCCCCGCGCCGCGACCCGGCCGCCGACCAGGTAGTAGACGACGTCGGCGCGCGACAGCAGCACGGGCGACGTGGTGGCCAGCACGGTGCCGCGGCCGGTGCGCAGGTCGGTGAGCCGCTGCGCGATCGCGGTCTCGGTGTGCGCGTCGACCGCCGAGGTGGGGTCGGCGGCGAGCAGCATCTCCGGGTCGGCGTGCAGCGCCCGGGCCAGCCGCAGCCGCTGCCGCTGCCCGCCGGAGAGGTTGCGGCCCTGCCACTCGATCGGGCGGCCCAGGTCGCCGCCGGCCTGGTGGGTGAGGTCGTGCGCCACCGCCGCGTCCATCGCCCGCCGCACCCGCGCGTCGTCCGCCTCCTCGCGCCCGGCGACGACCTCGCGCAGCGGACCGGCGAAGATCTCCGCCTCGTGCTCGGCGACCAGCACCCGGCGGCGCACGTGGGGCCGGGCGATCCGGTCCAGGCGCCGGCCGTCCCAGGTGGCCTCCGTCGCGCCGTAGCGGCCGAGCCGGTCCAGGATGGCGGCGGCGTCGGCGGTGCGGGAGCCGGCCAGGACGGTGAACCGGCCGGGCTCGGCGGTCACGCCGGACACCGCGTCGTGCAACGCGGCCGGGCGGGGCGGCGCGGGCTCGCCGTCGGCCGGCTCCTCGGGGACCCGCAGGAAGGCGACCACGCGGCGGGCCGCGACGATGCCGCGGGTGACGTCGAAGGAGCAGAAGATGAACACGTCGACCGGGATGGCCAGCATCGCCGTGTAGCCGTACACCCCGACCAGCTCGCCGACGGTGATCTCGCCGGAGGCGGCGAGGCGGGCGGCCAGCCAGGTCACCACCGCCAGGAAGATCACCGGCAGGCCGCGGCCGAGGGCGCCGACCCAGCTCGCCGCGTTGCCGACGTGATATCCCTGCGCACACAGGACGGCCGACTCCCGCCGGTAGCGGGCCAGGTGCGTCTCCTTGCCGCCAAGCCCGTTGAGGATGCGCAGGCCGCCGAGCACGTCGACGAGGCGGGCGGCCAGCGCGCCCTGCCGTTCGCGGTAGCGCTGGCCGGCACTCTGCATGCGGCCCAGCAGCGGCCCGACGACGATGCCGAGCACCGGGACGCCGCACAGCACCACGACGGCCAGCGACGGCGAGATGCGCAGCAGCAGGGCGGCGATGACCGCGTACGCGACCGTGCTGGCCACGCCCACGCCGCCGACGTTCATCGCCCGGCCGATCACCCACACGTCGGAGATGCCGATGGTGACCACCTCGCCGGAGCCGATCCGGCGCGGCAGTGCTGCGCCCAGCCGGGTGGCGTGCGCGAGCACCAGGTCGGCCGTCTGCAGCGCGGCGGCCATCCGCAGCCTGGTCATCGACCGGTGCCGCATGATGCCGAGCGACGCGCCGGCCGCGCCCATCACCAGGACGGCGCCGGCCCAGAGGAGCAGCGGGCCCGGGCGGTGCGGCTGCAGGCCGCGGTCGATCGCCTGCGAGATCAGGTACGGCGTCGTGGCCAGGCTGGTGAACCAGAGCGAGCCGAACATCGCGCCAAGGGCGACCCGGCGTTTGTTGCACCGGCCCAGCCAGAACAGGAATCGTGCGGGTCCCCGTAACTCCACATCAAACACTTTGCTCGATCACCGCCTGTTACCGTCGCCCGCATGTTACGGACGATCGGCGGACGCCACTTCGACTTTTCCCGGCAGGTGGCGGTGATGGCGATCGTCAATCGGACCCCCGAC
>NZ_JBFAZH010000534.1:0-5297 GCF_040681735.1 Actinoplanes sp. NPDC051633
GGTTGAGGAACAGCAACGCGGACAGCGATGCGGCCAGGATCAGCATCAGCACGCCCAGCGCGCCCGTCGTCGTCAGCCACGGGTAGATCTGGGTGAACGGGTCCCAGCCCGCGATCCACAGGGCGGTCAGCGCCAGCCCGGCGAGCAGACTCTGGGTCACCGAGGCGTGGAACGGCACCGAGGTACGCGCGCCGGTGCGCCCCAGCCTCGCCGGCAGCACGCCCTCGCGGCCGAGCGCGAACGCGTACCGGGCGATCGTGTGGTGCAGCGAGATCATCCCGGCGACCAGGCCGGTCAGCAGCAGCACCCGGCCCAGCGTCACCGCCCACGGCGCCAGGCGCTCGGCGACGAGGTCGAAGAGCAGCTCGCCGCCGCGCCCGGCCGCCAGCGAACCCACCGTCGACGGCCCGGCCGCCACGCTCATCGCCCACGCCGAGAAGCAGTACAGCAGCCCGAGGGCGAGCACCGACAGGTACGCGGCCCGGCCGATGGACCGGCGGGGGCGCTGCGTCTCCTCCCCGTACACCGCGACCGTCTCGAAGCCGATGAAACCGAACGCCGCAACCACCAGCAGCAACCCCAGCGCCGGCCGGTCGACCCCCGACCATGAAGGGGTCAGCGTGTCGAACGTGATCCGGTCGCCGGCCGGATCGAGGAGCCCGGCCGCGCCGAATCCGGTGATCACCGCTACCTCGGCCAGCACCAGCAGCGCCAGGATCGCGCCGACGATCTCGGCCCGCAGCAGTCCGCACAGCGTGACGACGATCCAACAGCCGCCGGCCACCATCCACCAGGGCGCGCTCACCCCGAACCAGCCGTCGAGGATCGGTGCGGCCGCGAGCCCGACCGCGCCGTAGAGGCCGATCTGCAGGGCGTTGTACGAGAGCAGGGCGAGCCAGGCGGCCCCGATGCCGGTCGGCCGGCCGAGACCGCGGGCGATGAAGGAGTAGAGCGCGCCGGCGTTGGGTGAGCGGCGGGCCATCGCGGCGTACCCGACCGTGAAGAGCAGCAGGATCAGCGCGCAGAAGGGGAACGCCAGGGGGAAGAAGGTCACGCCGCGCGTCGCGTACCCCAATGGGGTGGTGATCGTGACGACGGAGAGCGGGACGGCGGCGGCGAGGGCGATGAAGATCAGAGCCGGCGCACCGAGACGCCCGGCGGCGAGGGGATGCGTCGCGGGCGGGGGCACAGATCCATTAGGACTCATGACCCCGCCCGATAACAACCAGGAGTGACGTACACCTAACTCAAAGTGTCAGGGTTCAATCAGAAGCTTGCGCCCGACACCGGCCCTGAACTGCTCCAATGCGGATGCATAGTCGGATAGTGGATAGCGATGGCTCACGAAGATCGACGGGTCGAGCACCCCGGCGGCCATCAGGGCACCGGCCCGGTCGAAGCTGTGCAGCACGGCCATCGACCCGGTGATGGTGATCTCGCGTCGATAGATGTCGTACGGCTCGATGGCGACGGAAGCGTCATAGGACGAGACGCCGAACTGCAGGAACGTGCCACCCCGCCCGACCCGGGACAGCCCGTCCTTGATGGCCGCCGCCGAGCCGGTGCAGTCGATCACCACGTCCCAGCCTCGCGGCGCATCCAGGGAGGAGGCGTCGGTCGTCGTCGCCGTGCAGCCGAGCTGCTTGGCCGTCTCGAGTCGCTGCGGGTTGAGATCCACCACCGACACCGAGGCGGCGCCGGCCCGCATGGCGAGCGACATCATCATCAGGCCCATCGTTCCCGAGCCGTAGATGAGGTAGTCCGACGCCATGGTGCGCGGCAGCACGTCGAAGCCGCGGACCGCGCAGGACAGCGGCTCGATCAGCGCGGCGTCTCGCGCCGCCAAACTCGGCGGCAGCTTGAACAGGTTGGCCATCGGCGCGGCCACGTACTCGGCCGCGCCGCCGCTGACCGTCACCCCGATCGCGTTCCAGTTCTCGCACTGGTTGCCGCGGGCCCGCTTGCAGTAATAGCAGTGCCCGCAGTACAGCGACGGGTCGACGGCCACCTGGTCGCCGACCGCGTACCCGTCGACCGCCGAGCCCACCGCCGCGATCTCGCCGGCGAACTCGTGCCCGGGCACGATCGGGAAGGCGGGCGCGAACTCGCCGTCCATGATGTGCAGGTCGGTGCCGCAGATCCCGACGGCGGCCGGCTTGACGACCACGTCCGTCGGTCCGGGCGCCGGGTCCGACACCTCCTGGATCTCGATCGTGCCGGGCGTGACGACGACGGCTGCCCTCACTTGACCGCCCCCATGGACAGGCCGCGGACCAGCTTGTTCTGCGCCACCCAGCCGGCCACCAGCACCGGCAGCGACAGCAGCGTCGCCGCCGCCGACAGGTCGGCGAGGAACGGGCCGCGGCCGGAGATGAAGCCGAGCAGGTAGATCGGCGCGGTGCTGGCGTTGGTGTCGGTCAGGTTGACCGCCAGGAAGAACTCGTTCCAGGTGAAGATGAAGCAGATCAACGCGGTGGCGGCGAGGCCGGGCGCGACGATCGGCAGGATGATCCGCCGGATCGAGAGGATCAGACCGGCGCCGTCCACCTCGCCGGCCTCGAGGACCTCCTTGGGCACCTCGAGAAGGAACGAGCGCATCATCCAGATGGCCAGCGGCAGGTTCATCGACGTGTAGAGGATGACCATCGTCCAGATGTTGTCCTTCATGCCGATCTTCACCGTGAGCAGGTACACCGGCAGCACGGCGGCCACCGGCGGCATCATCTTGGTGGAGATGAAGAAGAACAGCGCGTCGGTCCATTTGCGGACCGGGCGCAGGGACAGCGCGTAGGCCGCCGGCGTCGCCAGCACGACCACCAGCATCGTCGAGAACACGCTGGCCATCAACGAGTTCAGCAGGAACGGCACGATGTTGCCGCCCAGCACGGTGGAGAAGTGCTCCAACGTGGGCGTGAAGAACCAGACCGGCGGGTTCGTCGTCACGTCGTTGGACTGCTTCAGAGCGGTCAGCACCATCCAGATGACCGGGAAGACGAAGAGGATCGCGGCGACCCACGCCACGACACCCCAGACGCCGTTGCCCCACTGGCGGCGGCGCACGGGAGCCGCCGCGTGGGCGGGCACGGTTGCCGTGGTCATCGGCCCTCCTCCACCTTGAACAGACCCGAGATGACGCGCAGCGCGAAGTTCGCCACGATGATCGTGAGGATCACCACGACCACGCCGGCCGCCGAGGCCTCGCCGTACTCGTACTTGCTGAAAATGGTCTGGTAGATCTCGTAGGGCAGGTTGGTGGTGGCCGTGCCCGGCCCGCCCTGCGTGATCGTGAAGATCGCGTCGAACGTGTTGACCAGGTAGATCGAGCCGAGCAGCGCGCCGAGCTCCAGGTACTGCCGCAGGTGCGGCAGCGTCATGCTGGTGAAGATCCGCCACGCCCCGGCGCCGTCGACCCGCGCGGCCTCGAGCACGTCGTTGCTCTGCGACTGCAGACCGGCCAGCAGGATCAGCATCATGAACGGCGTCCACTGCCAGACCAGCACCGCGATGATCGTGGCCTTCGGGTACGAGGTGGTCCACGCCGTGTCCCCGCCGAAGACGCCGTTGATCAACCCGTAGTCCGGGTTGAGGATGCCGTGCTTCCAGAGCAGCGCGGCCGCCACCGGCATGATCAGGAACGGCGTGATGAAGAAGGTACGGACGATCGAGCGGCCGAAGAACTTGCGGTCCAGCAGGATCGCGAAGGCCAGACCGAGGATCATCGAGACGATCACCGCGCCGGCCGTCAGGATCACCGTGTTCAGCAACGCCGACCGCAGCCGCTCGTCGGTCAGCACGGTGACGTAGTTGTCGAATCCGACGAACTCCTTCACGCCCGGACGCAGCGCGTTCCAGCTCAGGGTCGAGTAGTAGATCGTGAACAGGAACGGCAGCTGCGTCACGATGATGGCGAAGATCAGGGCGGGGAGAAGGGGGGCGCGGCGCGACCAGCGTTCGCCGGCGCTGCCTTTGATCGATGGTGGGGTGGGGGGCGGGGTCGTCGTCTTCTCGTCCGCCCGGGGAATGACGTCAGTCATCGGAAAGTGCCTTCCTCTACAGGCACGCCGCCGCCGGATCAGGTCCGGCGGCGGCGCTCCCGACCCCTACTTGTATTTCTTCGCCACGTCTTCGGCGAGCTTCTGACCGTCGTTCAGTGCCTGGTCGACCGTCTTGCTACCGGCGATGGCCGCGCTGACCTCCTGCGAGGTCTTCGTGCCGAGGTCGGCGAACTCCGGGATGCCGACGAACTGGACGCCGAGCGCGGGCCGCGGCTGCACGCCGGGGTTCTGCGGGTTGGCGTTCTCGATCGACTTCAGGGTGAGGTCGGCGAAGGCCTTGGCCGACTCCTTGTACTCCGGGATGGAGTAGGTCGAGGTGCGCTTGCCGGACGGCAGGCGCGACCAGCCGAGCTTCTCGCCGACCAGCTTCTCGTACTCCTTGCCGGTGGCCCAGGAGATGAACTTCCAGGCGTTGTCGGCCTTCTTGGTGGTCTTGGGCATGGCGAACGCCCAGGTCCACAGCCAGCCGGAGTACTCGGTCTTGTTCACCGGGGCGTACGCGTAGCCGACCTTGCCGGCCACCTTCGACGCGCCCGGGTCCTCCAGCGTGCCGGCCGCCGAGGTGGCGTCGTACCACATCGCCGCCTTGCCCTGGCTGAAGGTGTTGAGGCACTCGGTGAAGCCAGCCTGCGGGGCGCCGGACTCGCCATAGTTCTTCACCAGGTTCACGTAGAAGTTGGTGGCTTCCTTGAACTCCGGCGAGTTCACCTTCGGCGTCCAGTCCTTCTCGAACCAGGTGCCGCCGTAGGTGTTGACCACCGTGGTCAGCGGGGCGAAGAGCTCACCCCAGCCGGGCAGGCCGCGCAGGCAGATGCCGGCGACGTCGCCCTTGTTCAGCTTCTGGGCGAACTCGGCGACCTGCGCCCAGGTCGGCTTCTCCGGCATGGTGAGGCCGGCGGCCTGGAAGAGTTCCTTGTTGTACATGAGGAACGACGACTCGCCGTAGAACGGCGCCGCGTACATCTTGCCGTCGTCGCCGGTCAGCGAGGCGACCATCGGCTTGATCAGGTCGGCCTGGTCGTAGCTGCTGTCCGCCGCGGCCTGCGTCGAGAGCTCGTGCAGCCAGCCGTTCTTGGCCCAGATCGGCACCTCGTACGCGCCGACCGTGGCGACGTCGTACTGGCCGCCCTGGTTGGCGACGTCCTGGGTCACCTTGTCGCGCAGCTCGTTCTCCGGGAGGATCGTGAACTTCACGGTGATGCCGGTCTGCTTGGTGAAATTGTCGGCCGTCAGCTTCTGGAT
>NZ_JBFAZH010000535.1:0-5290 GCF_040681735.1 Actinoplanes sp. NPDC051633
GCGGCGTTCGTGATCTGGTTGATCGTGAAGGCGCCGGGATGCTCGGCGGTCAATCGGTCAGCGACTGCCTGGGTGACGGTCGGCGGTCCGGTCACCGCAATCGGCAGGTCACGAGGGCCGATGTTCGCGGCGGGACCGGCGAACAGTGGCACCAGCAGGGCTTGGAGGGCGACGACCACGATCGCGATGAGTAGGCCGAGGGTGAGCGGGGAGCGCTGTGCATGCATGACGGATTCCTTTACTCGGATGGGGATGGGGGTGGACTGCCGACGCCGGGACCGGTGATGCCGAAGGCTCGTCGCCGGCGGTCCCATCGGTAGGCCGCCAGGAAGAACGCCAGCAGTCCGATCGTGCCGAACGGGGGTGGATGCGATGCGAACAGCGACGCTGCCGCCATGGCCGCCACGGTGAGCCCGCCGGCGCCGGCCTGATGCAGGGCTACAGCGGACGCGATGGTGATGGCGAGCCACGAGAAGGCCGTGGCCGCGCCGGCGATCGACAGGTTCCCGGTCAGCCAGTTGCCGTTGAACAGCTCGTCGATCGCGGCGCGAATGGTCGCCTGGTCTGCTGTGCCGTGGTGATGGGCGTCCTGTTCCAACCAACCCGTCGCCAGGCCGGCAACCCCGTCGAAGGCTGAGAAGAAGACCAGAAACGCCGGAATGGCGCCGCGCGCGAGTAAAGCCGCCCGCCCGGCCAGCCCGTCCAGAAGCATCCAGATCGAATAGGCGAGCAGCACCGTCAGGATCAGCTGCAGAGCGTGTACAACCAACCAGCGCGTTGCGGCGGATCCCAGTTCGTGCGGGTCCTGCTGAGGGTGCAGGAGGGTCAGAGCCGCGAAGGCAAGCGGTACGCCGAGCAGGATCGCGCGGCGTGTCACCGGTGGGGCAGTTCTCTGTGGACTCGTCAGCGTGGTCACGATGGGGCTCCGTTCTTGGCCGCGGTGCCGCTGGTGCGTGTACGCAGTACGCCGAGGCGACATGACGACCGGCCTCAACGGGCGGGTGGAGTGGCGCTGGTCGCGCAACCGGTCTCGTACGGCGTTGATCAATGCCCGGACGCCGGAACCGTGGTCAGGTGTCCGGTTGCCGCGGTTCCGCCGTCAGGTGTTCAACCAGTAGGAGGGTCGCGCCCAGATCGCGTAGCCGAGCCAGGAGCCCGAACAGTGCCGCCTGGTCAACCAGGAGGCCGGTCAGCTCGCTGGTGCCGTCATCGGCTTGGGTGACCGTGAGGCGGTCGAACCACGTTGACCAGGCCGGGTCGACGTGGCCGCGGATGCGAATACGGTAGCGCGCAGGTGCGGTCATAGTGTGGTCGCCTCGGCGGGCGTGCGGGACGTACGGGGCTGTTGCGGTTGCCCGGCCCGGCCGGGCGGCTGAAGAGCCGGGCGTCGGGTGCGGGAGGGTTCTTCAGAAGCGGTAGTGCAGAACGAAGCTGGCCATCCTGGACAAGGTGGTGCTGTGCGCGATGAGCCGATGGAACAGGCGCCAGCCCGGCGGAAACTCGGCGATTTCAGGTTCCTTGCTGAGCACGATCTCCCGGACCAGATGGAGCTTGGGGTTCCAGCCTTCGGGTGCCCGGGGGTCGTCCATGCCGGGGAACTTCATCAGCTCAGCGACCGACTTCGTGCCACGCGCGTGCCGGGCCACCCAGACGGCGAACCGGGTGTAGGCGTTGAACACGAACTCGCCGCTCGGGAAGTGGCCGATGAGCCGGTTCCACAGCGACACCATCTCGTCCTCGCTGAGGAACCCCATCAGACCATCGGCCACGATCACGGCCGGCCGCTCGGTCGGTACGGCGTCCAACCAGCCCAGATCCCGCACATCCGCGCTGATGACGTGACGTGTCGGGTGCGCGGGGATCAAGCGGTCCCGGAGTGTGGAGACCGCGGGGAAGTCGACGTCGTACCAGTCGGCCGTGTCCGGCACGGTCAGCCGCGCGTGTCGTGTGTCGAGCCCGACGCCGAGGTCCAGCACGACCGCGTCCGGGTGGCGAACCAGGAAGTCGGCAACCACCTGGTCCAGCTTCTTGGCCCGAAGGGCGACGCTGAGCCGGAAGTTCGTGTCGATGTTGAGCTGGCCGTAGTCGTAGTCGAGGGAGCGTACGATCTGGTCGGACATCGCGTCGCCGAGAATTGGATGTGACGAGCGGTTGTCGAGGGCCCTGCCGCACAAAGTCAGCCACAGGCTGTCCTCGAGCGCAGTGAAGGTCGGCAGCGTGATGGTCATCGGTTCGCCCCTCTATTCGTCGTGGGACTTTCTGCTGGTCGTCAGCTTGGCGGCGCGACCGGGGCAGGGGCGTCCACCGAAATGTGGAGCGCGGGGTGGAAACCTGCGGCTTGGTTCAGTTCAGCAACCGCAGCGCGCGAGCGCGAGCCGCCGCTTGAGTGCGGCTGTTGACACCGAGCTTGCGGTACAGGTGGATCAGGTGGGTTTTGACCGTGCTCTGTTGCACGAACAGCTCCGCTGCCATGTCGGCGTTGGAGTGTCCCGCCGCTAGCAGCCGCAGCACGTCCAGCTCCCGCTCGGTCAACGGCTCGATGAGCCCGGTGCCATGCGAGCCGGGCGGGCCGCTGGCAAACGCGGCGAGCAAGGTGCCGACGAAGGGCGACGACAACCGCGCCGCCGCCCGCAGGGCCGCCAGGAGCGCGGCCATGGGCTCGCCTTCGTCGAGGAAGGGCCGGATGACATCGTCGGTCTCGGCCTGGGCGAGCGCCGCCGCAAGCGACCCGAGCGCCACCTGACGGTCGCCCTGGGCGTCGGCGAGCAGCGCCCGGAGGATAGACACCCGCAGCCGCAGCCAACCCAGCCCTCGCTCGTCTGCCAGCTGCCCAGCGACCTCCAGATGCCGTCGTGCCTGCTGCAGCAGGGCGGCATCGCCGGTGACCCGGCCCTGAGCCACCAGAATCCGCGCCGGGATGACGGCTGCGGCCTCGACGGCGGCAACACCGAACCGGAGCAGGTCCGCCAGCGTCGCGGGCTCGACCGCGGCGGTCCAGGCGACGGCAGCGGCCCAGGCAACGGCGGCGGCTCCGTCACCCCGCGCCAGGCGCACCCGCGCCTCTGCCGCCTCCAGGACCTGCCTCACCATCGCGAACGGCACCTGCTGGATGAGCGGCCGGAGCTCGGCCAGCACGGCTTCCGCCGCGGCCACGTCGCCCTCGGCCAGGCGTAGCCGTAGCAGGGGAATGCTGCCGAGAAGCACCAGTGGCGGGGGGTTCCCGAACTCGCTCAGGCTGGCCAGCCCTCCGGTAGCCAACGGCCACGCAGCCTTCAGATCGTTCTCGTCGATGAGCAGCTCGGCCAGCACCGTCCGTAGCCGGCCCACGGTCGCGGGCACGACGTGATCGCTGGCCCAGCTCAGGGCCGCCCATCCGGTGCTCAGCGCCTGTCGCCGTGCGCCGCGGAGTCGCTGGACGTTCACCTGCTGGGTGGAAGCCGTCAAGCTGCTTTGGACGAGGCCGGCCGCCCGGCCGGCCGCGGCGGCCTCCGCGAAGGCTCGTTCGGCGCGGTCGAGCCGGCCCAAGGCGAGCGTAGCCTGCCCCAGGCTGATGCCGGCGATGCCGCGGAAGGCCACGTCATCCGGCGCGAGGTCGGCGAGTGCCCGTTCCGCCCAAGACACAGCCTGATCAGGCGCGGTATCGGGCACGACGGTGGCCAGGTAGGCACGGGTGGCAGCGACCGCACCACGTGCGTCGCCGGACGCGGGAAGCGCGCGTGCCGCCGCGTCGATCCACGCGGCTGCCGATTCCAGCTCGACCCGGTGGAGCAGGAGCCAGGCCCGCGCCAGGCAGAGCAGCGGGCGGCTGTGCACCACAGGCTCCGGCAGCGTCGCCAGCCAACCCGCAAGCGTGCCGTGGATGCTGATGGTCGCGAACAGCCTGGGCGTCAGCGCCTCGATCCAGATCGCTGCGTCCTCAGCGGCGCCGCCGGCCAGCGCATGGCCGATCGCTTCCGGAAGCAAACCTTCTCGGCCGAACCAGGCGCCGGCCCGCCGGTGGAGGTCGGACGCCGCCTCGGGGCCGGCCTCCCGGACCAGGCGGGTCCGCAACGCGTCGGCGAACAAGTGGTGGTAGCGGTACCACACCCGTTCGTCGTCCAGCGGTACCACGAACAGGTTGGCCCGCTCCAGCTCTTCCAGCACCTTCTGGCTGTCGCCGGCGTCGGAGGCCAGCAGGGTGTCGCACAGCGGGGCGCATAGCCGGTCGAGCACGCTGGTGGCCAGCAGGAAGCGTCGGATGGGCGGCGGCTGACGTTCCAGGACCTCGGCCAGCAGGTAGTCGGCCACCAGCCGGTGCCCGCCGGTGAAGGCGGCCACGAACGCCGCCGGGTCGGGCCGGCCGCGCAGGGCGAGCCCGGCCAGCTGCAGTCCGGCGGCCCAGCCCTCCGTGCGCTCGACCAGCATCACCACCTGGGCCTCGGGCAGGCGCAGCCCGATGCCCGCGTCCAGGAACTCGGTCGCTTCCTCGACGCTGAAGCCGAGATCCGCCGCTCGTACCTCGACCAGTTGACGGCGGGCGCGCAGGCGCGGCAGGGGCAGCGGCGGGTCCTCGCGGGTGGCGATCACCAGATGCAGCGCCGGCGGCAGGTGATCGAGCAGGAACACGACCGCGGCGTGCACGGCCGCGTCTCGTACGACGTGGTAGTCGTCGAGGACCAGAACGCTGGGAGCGGGCAGCGCGGCCAGGTCGTTGACCAGCTCGCTGACCAGCACGTCGGGCGGCGGTGGCCGGGGAACTTCGAGCCAGGCCAACGCTCGCCGTCCACAGCCGGGCGCGATCGTCTGGCAGGCGGTGACGAGGTAGCGGAGCACGTGGTCGGCCGCCTGGTCGCGGTCGTCGAGGGTGAGCCAGGCAACGGGGCGATCCAACTGGACGAGCCAGGCGGCCAACAGGCTGGTCTTGCCGGCACCGGCCGGGGCCGACAGCAGCGAGCATTGAGCCGTGTCGAGGCCTTCGTTGAGGCGACCGATCAGCCGGGGCCGGGGCACCAGATCGCGGCGGGGCCGGGGCACGAACAGCTTGGTGGTCAGCAGCAGCTCGCCGCTGGCACCCTGGTTCAGCCGGCCGGGAGCGGCCTGAGTGATGCGTACGGCCAGCGTGGCGGCCGCCTCGGCCAGGCGCTCGGGCGTGAGCTCGTCCGCCTTGCCCAGGTAAACCTTGTGCTGGCGCCCGGCGGCCGTTCGGTAGGCGACCCAGTAGGCGCTGCCGCGCTTGCGGCGCTCTTTGCGCGCGGTGTACGCCCCGGCCGGTGAGCGGAACGAGAAGGACCGGGCGGCGTCCTCGGCCAGC
>NZ_JBFAZH010000536.1:0-5278 GCF_040681735.1 Actinoplanes sp. NPDC051633
GCGCCGTCCACCCGGGCGCTGTCCAGCACCTCGCCCGGCAGGTTCTGGAAGAACGCCCGGATCACCACCAGGTTGAAGACGCTCATCGCGCTGGGCACGATCACCGACCAGATGCTGTCCTTGAGCCCGATGCCGGTCACCACCAGGTAGCTGGGCACCATGCCCGGGTAGATCAGAAAGGTGAGCAGGAAGTAGAAGAGCAGCGCCCGGTGGCCGAGCGAGCCCGGCCGGGAGAGGCCGTACGCGGCGAGCACGGTGACCACCAGGCTGACGGCGGTGCCGAGCACGGTGATGGTCGCGCTCACCACGAGGGCGCGGCTGATCTGCCCGCCGGAGAAGATGATCCGGTACGCGGACAGGTCGATCCCGCGCGGGACCACCACCAGCCCGCCCGCCGCGTTGATCGTCTCCCGCGACGACACGCTGGTGGCCAGCACCACCCACAGCGGGATCAGCACGGCCAGCACCACGACGGTGAGCACCGAGCCCTTGGCCGCCTGCAGCCCGGCGCCGGGCTTCTCCTCGAAGCTCATGACCGCTGGTACACCCCCTGCTCGCCGAGCGCGTGCGCGAGCCGGTTGGCCAGCAGGATCAGCAGCAGCCCGACCGCCGCCTTGAACAGCCCGGCCGCCGCACCCAGCCCGTAGTCGCCGGTGACGATCGACTGGTGGTAGATGAACGTGTCGAGCACCTCGGCGGCCTGCCGTCCGACCGCGTCGCGCTGCAGCAGGAACTGCTCGAAGCCGACCGACAGCGCGTCGCCGAGCCGCAGGATGAGCAGCAGCACGATCACCGGCCGCAGGCCGGGCAGCGTGATGTGCCAGAGCCGGCGCCACCGGCCGGCTCCGTCCACCGCGGCCGCCTCGTAGAGGTGACCGTCCACGGTGCTCAGTGCGGCCAGGAAGACGATCGCTCCCCAGCCCACGTCCTTCCAGACCGCTTCGCCGGTGACCAGCACGATGAAGGTGTCCGGGTTCGACATGATCTCCGGCGGGTCGATCCCGGCGTCCCGCAACTCCTGCGAGAGCAGCCCGGCGCCGCCGAGCATCTGCACGAAGAAGGTCACCACGAGCACCCAGCTGAAGAAGTGCGGCAGATAGACGACGGTCTGCACGAAGCCCCGCAGCCGCTTCGACATGACGCTGTTGAGCACCAACGCCAGCAGGATCGGCAGCGGGAAGAAGAAGACGAGCTGGAACGCGGTGATGGACAGCGTGTTCCACACCGCGTCCCAGAACGCCGGGTCGGAGAACAGGATCCGGAAGTTCTCGAAGCCGATGAACGGGCTGCCGATCAGCGCGGCGAGCGCGCTGTCGCCGTGGTAGGGGTTGTAGTCCTGGAAGGCCACCATGTTGCCGAGCACCGGCAGATAGTGGAAGACGCCGAGCAGAAGTACGCCGGGAGCGACCATCACCAGCAACGGCCAGTCCCGCCGGAACCGGCCCTTCATCGACCGGCGTCGGCGAGCGCCTTGCCCATCAGTTCGCGCGCCTCGTCGCCGCCCGCGGCCTTCCACTCCTTGACGATCGCGTCGATGTCGGTGAGCGGCCGGCGGCCACGGACCACGTCGGTGAACTTGTCCTGGAACGGCACCTGGCCGGACTTGTAGCGGGCCGGCATCTCCAGCTTGAGCCCGTCCCACGGGTCCTTCTCGAGGTACTTCACGGTCTGGTTGGAGTAGCCGAGCATGTCCGGCACGTACGCCGGGGTCTGCGGGGTCGGCTGCACCACCGGCCGGCGGCCACTGATGAAGAAGTACTGGTTGGCGATCTCCTTGAAGCCCAGGTCGGTCTTCACCGGGCCGGCGGCCGTCTTGTTGTGGTGCTTGCCCTCGACGCCGAACTCGCGGAGGTTGAACTCCTGCGTGCCGAACGGCGCCGAGCACCAGTCGACGATCCGCAGGATCTCCTCGACCCGGTCCTTCGGCAGGCCCTTCCTGATGAAGGTGTAGGAGATCGGCTCGTCGTCGCCCCAGGCGAGCGGGTCGCCGCCGGTGGCCGAGAAGAGCGGGACCGGCTGCACCTCGAAGCCCTTGGTGACGTTCTGCTGCTCGGCCTGCATCGGCTGCCACATGCCCATGCCGTCCTGGGTGATCAGTATCTTGCCGCTCTGGAACAGCTGCTTCATGTCGGCGCCGCGGCTGGCCACGATGTCCGGGTGCACCAGGCCGTCGGCGTAGAGACGTGCCATGAACTCGGCGGCGGCCTTGAACTCGGGCGTCTCGTACTTGAACTCCGGGGTCTTGTCCGGCCGGAGCCGCCATCCGTCCTTGGTGCCGGGCACCTTGTGCAGCATCTGGACCATCGCGAAGATGTCGGCGAACGCCCACACGCCCTTGGACGGGTTCGTGATCTGCTTGCCGATCTGGTACAGCTCGTCGATCGTGGCCGGCACCTTCCCGCCCGCCTTCTCGAGCAGGTCCTTGCGGTAGAACATCACCCACGGGAACGGGCCGTCGGTCGGGTTGGGCACCGACATGAGCCTTTCGTTCCAGCAGGCGTTGCGCCAGGCGCCGATCGGAAAGGTCTGCAACATGGGGTACGCGGCCGCCTTGGCCCCGGCGAGGTGCGGCGTGAGGTCCTCGAAGAGGGTGTTCACGGCGTCGCCGAAGCGGGCCAGCTTGGACACCTCCCAGCCGGGCACGCAGAGCAGGTCGGGGACGTCGCGGGCGCCGAGCAGCGCGCCGATCTTGTCGGCGTACTGCACGCCGTCCTGCACGCTGAACTGGACCGGCGTGCCGAGCTCGGCATTGATCGCGGTGAGGTAGGAGTTGCTCGCCCCGCTGGGCGGCGCCGGACCCCACGCCGGGGTGATCGCCCGCAGCGGCGCACCGCCCCGGCCGGGCTTCTCGGTGATCGCATCGGTCAGCGTGGCGGGAAACTTCGTGTAGCCGTCGGCCACCGGCCGGATGCCGGTGATGTCCGGCGGCGGGATGTCGAGGCCGGCCGGGTCCTTCAGCTCGGGCAGCACGCCGGCCAGCTTGTCGAGCTGCTGTGCGGTGCCGCCGCGGCTGCTCTTCTCCCCGCAGCCGGCGAGCACGCCTCCGCCGGCGACGGCTGCGGCGGAGAGCCCGGCGAGGCGGAACATGTCGCGGCGGCTGGGTGTGATCACGGCGCGCTCCCGAGTTAGTTTGGCTTGTAGCCAAACAAAGTAGCCGCCGGTAGTAAGGTGGACAAGAGCCACCGGTCACCGATAAGGCATGATGAGGTTTCCTAAGAACCAGGGGCGGTGGGTAGTGATCGAGGGGCGCGGCACGGGGCAGCCGACGGACCTGACCGATGTGCGGAGTGCGAACCTGGCCGTGGTGCTGAGGCACGTACGCACCCACACGCCGTGCTCGCGGGCCGACATCGCCGCGCACACCGGCCTGAACAAGGCCACTGTGTCCAGTCTGGTCACCGAGCTGCTCGATCGCCGGCTGCTGCGCGAGACCGGCCCGGCCGGCAACCGGATCGGCCGGCCCGCGTCGCTGCTCACCCTCCAGGGCCGGCCGTTCGCCGCCGTCGGCATCGAGGTCGGCGCGGACCACTTGGCGGCGGTCGCCGTCGACCTCACCGGCGAGCGGGTGCTCTCCTGGCGGCGCGCCTTCCCCGGGCTGGGCGCCTCGGCCGGGCGGGCGGAGTCGGCGGTGGCCGCGCTGGCCGGGCGGGTCGCCGCCAAGCTGACCGCCGACCGGCGGCGCATCCTCGGGCTCACCGTCGCGGTGCCGGGCGCGGTCACCGCCGAGGGCGCGGTCCGCTTCGCTCCGCACCTGGGATGGTCCGATCTCGACCTGCGTCCCGCGCTGACGAGGGTGCTGCGCCACCCGGACTACGAGATCGCGGTGGAGAACGACGCCGACCTGGCCGCGGTGGCCGAGCACCGGTCCGGGCCGCAGGCGGGTGCGCCCGACCTGATCGTGCTGCTCGGCGGGGCCGGGGTGGGCGCCGGCGTGATCGCCGGTGGCCGCCTGGTGCGCGGCGATCGGGGACTTGCCGGGCAGGTCGGCCATCTGCAGCTCGATCCGGCCGGCCCGCTCTGCCGCTGCGGGCGGCACGGCTGCCTGGAGGCGTACGCGGGACTGCCGGCCCTGGTCCGGGCCGCGCTGCCGGACACCCTGGCGGACGGCCCGATCACCGACTACGCCCCGGAGCTCGACCGGATGGTCGCCCAAGCCGGCGCCGGCGACCCGGTGGCGATGCGCGCGCTGGCAGAGGCGGGCCGGCGGCTCGGCCACGCGGTCTCGGTGCTGTCCGACCTGCTCGACCCGCGCGCGATCGTGCTCGGCGGCACCTTCGCCGCCCTAGCGCCGTGGCTACTCCCCGCGGTGGAGGCCGAGATGAAGGGCCGCGCGCTAGTCTCAGCGGCCGATAGCAGCACAGCGGACGGTCAGGTGCGGGCGTCCACGCTGGAGCCCGGAGCGGTGGCCGCGGGTGGGGCGGCGCTCGCGCTGGAACGGCTGGAAAGCGGTTACCTTCCCGGAAAGTGATGCGTACATCCCTTGACGGTCGTCGATGCGTGGTGACAATCTCGAAACATGTCGAAGCGCTTCGACGGCGCTGGCGGGAGGGCACGGCCATGGAGCTCGCCGACCGGGTGGAGGACCTGCTCGCCCGCCTGACCCGGGCCGAGATGATCGACCTGCTGCACCAGCACCAGGCCGCCGTCCCCCGGCTCGGCATCGGCCCGTTCCGCACCGGGACCGAGGCGCTGCACGGGGTCGCCTGGCTCGGCGAGGCGACCGTCTTCCCGCAGGCGGTGGGGCTGGGCGCCACGTGGGACCCCGAGCTGGTCGAGCGGGTCGGCGCGGCCACCGGCACCGAGGTGCGGGCCCTGCACCACAAGGACCCGGAGCGGGTCGGCCTCAACGTGTGGGCGCCCGTGGTGAACCCGCTGCGGGACCCGCGCTGGGGGCGCAACGAGGAGGGGTACGCCGAGGATCCGTGGCTGACCGGCATGCTCGGCACCGCGTTCGCCCGGGGACTGCGCGGTGACCATCCGACGTACCTGCGCACCGCGCCGACGCTGAAGCACTTCCTCGGCTACAACAACGAGACCGACCGCTCGCGGACCTCCAGCGACCTGCCGCCGCGGGTCCTGCACGAGTTCGAGCTGCCGGCCTTCCGCGCCCCTCTTCAGGCGGGCGCGGCGGTCGCCGTGATGGCGTCCTACAACCTGGTCATCGGCCGGCCCGCGCACCTGAGCCCGCTCCTGCGGCGCTTCCTCGGCGCCGAGGTGATGGTCGTCGGGGACGCCGGCGCCGGCACGAACATCGCCGGCGACCAGGCGTTCCTGCCGG
>NZ_JBFAZH010000537.1:0-5275 GCF_040681735.1 Actinoplanes sp. NPDC051633
AGCCCCCACGAGCCGATGAACAGCGCCGTGACGACGATGAGCCCGTCGAGCAGCGCGGTGAACCGCGACAGCTGCTCGGAGCGGCCCGGGATGAGCAGCAGCCCGGCGCCGGCCGCCAGCGGGAAGAGGATGAAGCCGATGTCGGCCAGGGACGGGAAGAGCACCTCGGCGTGCCGGATCAGCTCGTTGTGCGACCAGTACGCGTTGCCCGTACCCCAGGACAGGCATGCGAGCGCGAGCAGCGCCCACCCGGCACGCGCGTGGCCGGCGCCTCGCCGCGCCGCGATCGCGCAGCTCACGGCACCACCGAGGGCGAGCAGCGTGCTCGCCAGCAGGGCGAACACCGCCGCCGGGGCGCCGCTCAGCAGGGCGACGGGCGCACCGGGCAGCAGGCAGAGGGCGACCGCCCCCGCCGGACCCGTCACTCCTCGTCGCACCGGGCTCTGATCGGCGGTGGGCAACGCCACCTGAGCGAATCGCCCGGGTAAGGGTAGCCTTACCCGACGATCGGGCGACGAGGACAGGACGTGGTGTCATGGCGGACAGGCGGGCGCGAGCGGCGACCACCGGGGTGGTCACGCGGGTCGAGCAGCTCACGCCGCACATGGTCCGGGTGGTGGTCGGCGGCGCCGGCCTGGCCGGTCTGGCCTGCGGCGAGTTCACCGACCACTACGTGAAGGTGCTGTTTCCCCAGCTGGGGGTGACGTATCCGGATCCGTTCGACATGGGTGCGATCCGCGAGTCGATGCCGCGGGACCAGTGGCCGGTCGTGCGGACGTACACGATCCGCAAGTGGGTGCCGGAGGCGCCCGAGCTGTGGATCGACTTCGTGGTGCACGGCGACGCCGGGATCGCCGGCCCGTGGGCGGCCGCGGCCCAGCCCGGTGACGTGTTCCGGTTCATCGGTCCGGGCGGCGGGTACGTGCCGGATCCGGCGGCGGACTGGCACCTGGTGGCCGGTGACGAGAGCGCGCTGCCGGCGATCGGCGCCGCCCTCGAGGGCATGCCGGCGGGCGCCCGGGTGCACGCTTTCATCGAGGTCGAGAGCCCGGCCGAGGAGCAGAAGCTGGAGACCGCTGCGGACGCGGAGGTCACCTGGCTGCACCGCGGCGATCGCCGGGTGGGTGAGGCGCTGGTCGCGGCCGTGCGGAGCCTGGAGTTCCCCGAGGGGCGGCTGCACGCGTTCGTGCACGGCGAGGCGGCCTTCGTGAAGGATCTGCGCGGCTACCTCCGGGTCGACCGCAAGATCCCGCTCGATCAGCTGTCCATCTCGGGGTACTGGCGGCGCGGTCTGAGCGAGGACGGCTGGCAGTCGAGCAAGCGGGAGTGGAACCAGCAGGTCGAGCAGGAGCAGGAGCAGGCACGGGCGTAGCCGGGCCGGCTCTCACCTGATCAGGGCGGGCAGGGCGAAGAGCATGATCGTCGACCAGGTGACGTGGGTCAGGATCGGGGCCAGCACGCCGCCGGTCGTTCGCCGCTGCAGGCCGAGCACCAGGCCGAGCAGGGCCGCCGCGAAGACCAGCATCGCGTTGAGGGTGACGATCGTGGCGGCGGCGTAGACGACGGTCGAGATCAGCACCGCGTGCCTGCGGCCGATCGCGGCGAAGAGGGCCCCGCGGAAGAACAGCTCCTCGGCCACGCCGTTGAGCAGTGCGACCGCGAGGATCGCCCAGGTCTCGCCGTATCGGGCGTGGGCGAGAACGTCGTTCACCGAGTCGCGCAGCGGCCCGATCTCGCGGACCACCAGGGAGCCGACGACGAAGACGCCGCCGGTGACCAGGCCGGTGATCAGCGGGGTGATGATCGGGCGGCGCAGGCCGCCGCGGAACTGCATCCATCCCAGGTGCAGCGGGCCGGAGAGCAGCGCGCCGATCACCCAGGTCAGGGCGACGGCCAGGGTGAGGGGGTAGAAGGCGGGGTCGCCCGGGCGGATGGAGAGCGAGATCCCGAGCAGGACGGCGCCGACCGTCAGGACGACGGCGACCACCCAGCGGCGCCGGAGGAACTCATGGTCCGGCTGCTGGTGGTCGCGGTCGACCCGGTCGATCAGCGACGGCGCCAGGATGGCGCGCATCCATGGCGGCACACCTCATCCTCTACCCAGGGCGGGCGGGAGCACGCCCTGGGCGGAAGAAGAGGTCAGGCCCAGAAGACGTAGATCGCGCCGTAGGGGACAGCGACCTTCTGTCCCTCGGTGCAGGGGGCGGTGGGTGCGACGCCGCCCGACGTCGCCAGGCGCTGGATGTGCGTGGTCTTCGACAGCGGGCCCGTACCCGTCGCTGTGTCGACCTTCAGCAGCAGCCACGGGATCGTGCCGGCCTTGTCAACGCCGTCCACCCTCTTGGCGGTGACCTTCGACTCGGACCGGTCGAAGGGCGCCTTCGCCTGCCAGCTCGGGCCGCCGAAGTGGTGCACGAAACCGAGCGTGCCGACGAGCGTCGCCTCCGGGACCGACGCCGTGCCGACGTACGTGCCGGCGGCGGTGCAGGTGTAGGTCTGGGTGCCCGAGCTGACGATCTCCGCGCCGATCAGCTTCGAACCGGCCGGCGGCCTGATGTTGGCCGGGATGAGGGACTCGGCGGGCCGCCGCACGTTCTGGACGCCGGCGGCGGCCAGTCTCCCGGACTCCGCGCCCGCGGCGTTGCTCGAGGTCTCGGCGGCCGACGCGTTGACGGTGACCGCGCCGAGGGCGGCGACCACGGCTGCGCCGCCGATCGCGGCCAGGGCGCGGACGTGAGTGCGCTTGGACATGCTTGTACTCCTCCGTTTGGTGAATCCGCACGGTGGTACGAGCTGCCGTCCACACCGGATCAACGGCGGTGAGTGAATATTTCTTTGCTCATTACGATGTTAATGGTCAGTAAGTTTCGATCCGGAAATTCAATGCCGACGATGCCGGAATCGGTCCGGCCGACGATTGCGTCGCGACATCAGCAGTGCTATCAAGGCGGTGCCGCCGATCAATCCGGCCACCGGGAGCACCAGCCCGTAGGGCGCCGGTGCGGAGGACGACTGCGGCCGCGCCACGAACGGTCGTTGCTCGGCCGGCGGCGCGGGCGCCACTGTGGACGGTGCTGTGGAGGACTTCGGCCGCGGGCCGTCCGTGCCGATGACGCCGAGGATCCAGGACGCCACGGTGTCGACCCGGCCGCTGCGGTCGGCACCCGTGTGTGGGCAGGTCGGACCGCCGCTGACCACGCCGAACACCACCACGTCGCCGTTTTTCGCCGTGCTGAAATACGGGCCGCCGGAGTCGTGCGGGCACGGGCTGGTGTCCGACCGTGGCGACCGGCCGGACATGCCCAGCAGCGTCCTGCTCACCGAGGTGACGGTGAACTGGCCGACCTGCATGCGGGTGGGGGACCTGCTGTCGTCGCCGTCGGTCAGGCCGTAACCGGTGAGCCGTACGGTCTGCCCGACTTTCGGCTTCGACCGGTTCAAGCGCATGGGCGTGATGTCGGTGACGGGCTTGCTCAATTTGGCGAGCGCGACGTCCGTGGTTTTCGCCTGCTTTACCGACACGACGGTCAGAACGTGCCCTTCCGTGCCCCTCAGATCTGCCCGTCCGATCGTGGCGGTGGTCTTTCGCGCCACCGGTTTCGACACTCGTCTTCCTTGAACGTCTTTGAAACAGTGGCCGGCGGTCAGGACCCATTGCGGCGCGATGAGTCCGCCGGAGCATGAGCTGTCGCGGCGGCCACCGCCGGGAGTGGGCAGATCGGTCATCGTCAGCTTGACCGAGAACGGGTACGCGCCGTCGTCCGCGGCTTCACCGTGAGCGATTGCCTGAGCGGGATTCGCGCCGCCGACCACTGCCAGTAAGCAGGCGGCCAACGAGAGTGGTACCGCTCCCTTGCGTCGCACCCGGGAATAGTGACCGATGGGTGCAACAAATTGCCACCCAGGTTCGTCGGGTAATCAGCCGGAAACGGCCGTGCCGCTCAGCACGCCCAGCATCGTCGCCACCGTCGTGGCCATCGCCGACCGGGCGGGCTTCAGGTACTTCCGCGGGTCGACCAGGTCGGCGTCGCCGCTCAGCACCTCGCGGACCGCCACCGTGAACGCGGTGTTGAGAGCCGTACCAATGTTGATCTTCGCCATGCCGGCCCGGATCGCGCCGGCCAGCTCGTCGTCCGGCACGCCCGATGACCCGTGCAGCACCAGCGGCACCGGCACCGCGGCGTGCAGCCGGGCGATCAGCTCGTGGTCCAGCTTGGCGGTGCGGGTATGCATCGCGTGGGACGATCCGACCGCCACGGCGAGCGCGTCGACGCCGGTGTCCGCGACGAAGGCCGCCGCCTCGTCCGGGTCGGTACGCACCCCGGGCGCGTGCGCGCCGTCCTTGCCGCCGACCTCGCCCAGCTCGCTCTCCACCCACAGCCCCCGCGCCCGCAGTCGCCGCACCGCGTCCCGGGTGGCCGCCACGTTCTCGGCATAGGTCAGCTTCGAGCCGTCGTACATCGCCGAGCCGAAACCGTTGTCCGCCGCCTGGTCGAGCAGCTCGTCGTCCTCGACGTGGTCGAGGTGCAGGCCGACCGCGACGGCCGACGATGCGGCGACGGCCCGGGCGGCGGCCGCGATCGGCGCCAGCCGCCCGCCGTGGAACTTCACCGCGTTCTGGCTGATCTGCAAGATGACCGGGCGGCCGGCGGACTCGGCGCCGGTGACGATGGCCTCGGCGTGCTCGACGGTGATGACGTTGAAGGCGCCCGCCGCCTCGCCGGCGGCCTGCGCCGCGGCGACGATCTCGCCGGTGGGGGTGAGCATGGGCGGTGCCTCCTAGATCTGAGGGGTGGCGGACCAGCGCCGATAGGCGTCGCGGTCGAAAGAGCCGGCGGTAGGTGCGGCGACGGCCGCGGCGGACAGTGCGGCGGCATCGGCCAGCAGCTCCGCCCAGGGGGTACGCGAGGCCAGCCCGCGGGCCAGGGCGGCAACGCAGGCGTCCCCGGCGCCGGTCGGGTTGCCGCTCACCGTCTCCGGCGGCGGCACCTCCCACACGCCGTCGGGCGTGACCGCCAGCAGCCCGCGCTCGCCGCGGGAGAGCACGACCGCTCGCGCCCCCAGCCGCAGGAGCCGGTCGGCGCCGGCGCGCTCGTCGAGCTCCGCCTCGCCGTGCACGTCCGTCAGCTCGGTCGCGTTGGGCTTGACCAGATCGGGGCGCGCGGCCAGCCCGAGTCGGAGCGGGTCGCCGCTGGTGTCCAGGACGGCCGGCACGCGCGCGTCGGCGGCGGCTGCGATCAGCGTCGCGTACCCCTCGACCGGCACACCGGGCGGC
>NZ_JBFAZH010000538.1:0-5257 GCF_040681735.1 Actinoplanes sp. NPDC051633
GCCATCGCGGTCGGCCCGTCCGCCTTGGGCAGCGTGAACGAGATGTCGGTGCGGCCGGTGCCCTCGGTCGACACGTTCTGCACGATCATGTCGATGTTGATCTCGGCGGAGGCGACCGTCTCGAAGATGCGGCCCGCGGCGCCCGGCTCGTCGGGCACGGCCACGATCGTGATCTTGGCCTCGCTGCGGTCGTGGGCGACCCCGGTGATCAGCGCCTGTTCCACGCCTGCTTCCTCCATCGATCCGGTGACCATCGTGCCGGGCTTGTTCGTGTACGAGGAGCGTACGTGGATCGGCGTGCCGAAGCGCCGGGCGTACTCGACACAGCGCAGCATCAGCACCTTGGCGCCGCCGGCCGCGAGCTCCAGCATCTCCTCGTAGGTGATCTGCTTGATGTGCCGCGCGTTGGGCACGATCCGCGGGTCGGCGGTGAACACGCCGTCGACGTCGGTGTAGATCTCGCACACGTCGGCGTGCAGCGCGGCGGCCAGCGCGACCGCCGTGGTGTCGGACCCGCCGCGGCCCAGCGTGGTGATGTCCTTCGTGTCCTGCGAGACGCCCTGGAAGCCGGCGACGATCGCGATCGCGCCCTCGTCCAGCGCGGTGCGCAGCCGGCCGGGCGTGACGTCGATGATCCGCGCCTTCCCGTGCACCGAGGTGGTCAGCACGCCGGCCTGCGACCCCGTGTACGACCGGGCTTCGTACCCCAGGTTGTGAATGGCCATCGCCAGCAGCGCCATCGAGATGCGCTCGCCGGCGGTGAGGAGCATGTCCAGCTCACGGCCGGGCGGCAGCGGGCTCACCTGGTTGGCCAGGTCCATCAGCTCGTCGGTGGTGTCGCCCATCGCGGAGACGACCACCACGACGTCGTCGCCGGCCTTGCGCGCCGCCACGATCCGCTCGGCCACCCGCTTGATGCGCTCCGCCGTGGCGACGGACGAGCCGCCATACTTCTGCACCACCAGGGCCACGGCAGCCGACTCCAATCGAACGAACGGGCAATCGAGGAAAGACTAGCCGCGCGCGTACATCGGGCCGACAGCCGATCCCAGAATCCGGCTATGCATCGCGACACGCCCGCGCCGGAGACGACCGATCTGTGACACAGAGGCGAGAATGTCTCGGTGCGTCCACGCCTCCTGCCCGTAGTCCTGCTCGCCCTGTTCACGGCGAGCTGCTTCACGGCGGGCTGCGGCGGCGCGGAACTGCCCGTGACGGCACCGCCGACGACGGAGTCACTGCCGCCGGACAGCAGCGTGGCCCGCATCGAGCTGGCCGCCCGCGCCGCGCTGGCCCAGGACCATCGGTATTCGGCGCTCTACGACTACGACGCGAAGGACGGCCAGGGCGTGCGCGCGGTCGTCGCGACGGTGGCCACCGACGGCAGCTGGCGGGTGGACGTGCCGGGCGGGGCGCTGGGCGGCAGCGTCGACGTCTCGATCGTGCAGACCCAGGACGGCGTCTACCAGTGCACGCTGCCCTCGGCGGCGAACCCGGTGACCGCTTCCTGCGCCCGCGTCGCGGACCCCGGCAAGCGGGTGCCCAAGGAGTACGACCCGAAGGTGCAGCGGGTCTTCCGGCAATGGCTCAGCGTCTTCCAGGACCGGCAGGCGCCGCTGTCGGTGGTGGCCGCGCAGCCGCTGTCCACGGCCGCGCCGCAGGGTGTCAAGAGCAGCTGCTACTCGGTGGACACCGTCTCGGCGTCGCTCAGAGCACCGGTCGACGTGGGCATCTACTGCTACTCCCAGGACGGCCTGCTGACCGCCGCGCGCGTCGGGTTCGGCACGTTGACCCTGGCCAGCGTGGCCCAGCCGCCGCCGCGGATCGACCTGCCGGGCCCGGTCACCGGTGCGCCCGGCCTGGAGACGAAGAGCCCTCCCCCTCCGCCGGTGACTGCCGACCCTTCGCTAGCGCCGTCGGGAGCAGCGGGCTAGGCTGACGCTCGACATGTGGCAGTCACTCCTCCTTCGCTGCCGCGACGAGGCCCCATTCCAGGCCGGCACCTCGTCGCGGAGTTGACGCGCGCCGCCTGCCAGGTCTCGCCTCGTCAGGAGTAAATCCACATGTCCATCATCGAAGAGAGCAGCGACGCCATCGCGCGACAGCGAGCGTCGACCATGCCCTTTCAGCGATACCAGCCCTATCACCAGCAGTTCTCGGTCGATCTGCCCGATCGGCAGTGGCCGTCGAGGGTCGTCGAGAAGGCGCCGCGCTGGTGCGCCGTCGACCTGCGCGACGGCAACCAGGCCCTGATCGACCCGATGTCGCCCGAGCGCAAGCGGCGCATGTTCATGCTGCTCGTGCAGATGGGCTACAAGGAGATCGAGGTCGGCTTCCCGGCCGCCAGCCAGACCGACTTCGACTTCGTCCGCCAGCTGATCGAGCAGGACCTGATCCCGGACGACGTCACCATCCAGGTGCTGGTGCAGTGCCGCGAGCACCTGATCGACCGCACCTTCGAGTCGATCCGCGGCGCCAAGCGGGCCATCGTCCACTTCTACAACTCGACCTCGACGCTGCAGCGGCGGGTCGTCTTCGGCCTGGACCGCGACGGCATCACCGACATCGCCACCACGGGCGCCCGGCTCTGCCAGAAGTACGCCGAGATCCACACCCCGGACACCGAGATCTTCTACGAGTACAGCCCGGAGTCGTACACCGGCACCGAACTGGACTACGCGCTGGAGATCTGCTCGGCGGTGATCGACGTGATCGACCCGACGCCGGACCGGCCGCTGATCATCAACCTGCCGGCCACGGTCGAGATGGCCACCCCCAACGTGTACGCGGACTCCATCGAGTGGATGCACCGCCACCTGCCCCGCCGCGACTCGGTAGTGCTGAGCCTGCACCCGCACAACGACCGCGGCACCGCGGTGGCCGCCGCCGAGCTGGGCGTGCTGGCCGGCGCCGACCGGGTCGAGGGCTGCCTGTTCGGCAACGGCGAGCGCACCGGCAACGTCGACCTGGTGACGCTGGGGCTGAACGTGTTCTCCCAGGGCATCGACCCGATGATCGACTTCTCGGACATCGACGAGATCAAGCGGGCGGTCGAGTACTGCAACCAGCTGCCGGTGCACGAGCGGCACCCGTACGTGGGTGATCTGGTCTACACCGCGTTCTCCGGCTCGCACCAGGACGCGATCAACAAGGGTCTGAGCGCGCTGGCCAAGGACGCCGAGGCGGCCGGCACGGCGGTTGACGAATTCACGTGGGGCGTGCCCTATCTGCCGATCGACCCCAAGGACGTGGGTCGCTCCTACGAGGCCGTGATCCGGGTCAACTCGCAGTCCGGCAAGGGCGGCGTGGCGTACATCATGAAGGAGGAGCACAAGCTCGACCTGCCGCGGCGGCTGCAGATCGAGTTCTCCGGCGTGGTGCAGCGGGTCACCGACGCCGAGGGCGGCGAGGTCGGCCCGGGCGCGATGTGGGACATCTTCGCGGCGGAGTACCTGGTGGAGCACCAGAGCTTCGCGCGGCTCGACATGAAGCGTTACGTCACGGCGACCATCGACGGCAAGGTCGAGATCGAGGCCGAGGTGGCCGATCACGGCACCGTCAAGAAGGTCACCGGCGTGGGCAACGGCCCGATCGACGCGTACGTGCAGGCGCTGCAGCCGCTCGGGGTGAAGGTGCGGGTGCTGGACTACGCCGAGCACGCGCTCTCCTCCGGCGGGGATGCGCAGGCGGCCGCGTATGTCGAGTGTGAGGTCGGCGACGAGACGGTCTGGGGCGTGGGCCTCGACGCGAACATCGTCACCGCCTCGATCAAGGCCCTGACGAGCGCGGTCAACCGCGTCCGGTAGGCAAGCCGAGCGGAAAGTGGTAGCTCACGAGCCTTTCCGGGCGTTGGAAAGGCCGCTGGGCTACCACTTTTCGCTTGCCCGCTCGACACGCGACAAATAGGACGTCGGGCTCCGAACGGGCATCCGGCACCTACCCTGAGGGTGTGCGTACCCGTCTGGTGTTCTTGGCTCTGGTTCTGTTCGCCGGCGGTTGTCAGGTGGTGCCGCTGGAGCCCGCGCCGGCGCCCACAAAGGACGGTGGGGTGGCCGGCGGGAGCGCGGTCTCGCCGACCGACGCGCTGGCCAAGCTCAAGGTGGCCAAGGCCGGGTCGATGCGCGGGTACGACCGGGAGAAGTTCCCGCACTGGCGGCGGACCGGCGAGAACTGCGACGTGCGTGACGCGGTGCTGAAGCGGGACGGTCGCAAGGTCAAGTATTCCGGCTGCAACGTGGTGGCCGGCACCTGGAAGAGCATCTACGACGGCCGGACGCTCGACTCACCGACCAAGGTGGACATCGATCATGTCGTTCCGCTGGCCAACGCCTGGCGTTCCGGCGCGTCCGCCTGGTCCGACGAGAGGCGCGAGGACTTCGCCAACGACCTCGACCACCCGCAGCTCGTCGCGGTGTCGCAGACCTCGAACCGCGGCAAGGGCGACCAGGACCCGTCGCAGTGGAAGCCGACGGTGCGGTCGGAGTGGTGCGAATACGCGTCGGACTGGATCGCGGTCAAGGGCTACTGGAAGCTGACCGTCACCAGCGCCGAGAAGAAGAGTCTCGGCCAGATGCTCGAGGAGTGCTGATGCCGAGCCCGATCAAGACCGCGGACGTCAACGCGCCCGGCGGGGTGATGACCGACGAGGTGGGCGTGGTCACCGGCGAGCTGACCGTGCGCACCTCTCTGGACAAGGACCAGGTCACGGTCGAGGTCCAGTACAAGGACGCGAACGAGTGGTACCACGTCACCGGCGGGACGGTCGCGCTGACGGACCCGGCCGACCTCGACGCGGTGCACACGCTGATCGTCAACCTTCTTCACCGTCCGGAGTAGCTCGATCGACGCGGCTCGATGTAGCGTCGGTTATGCCGTTCTCCCCCATCCTTGCCGCCGCGACGCTGCTGTTGCCCGTGGCGCCCGCAGCTGCGAGCACTGCTCTGGATCGGGTCATTCCCGCCCCGGCGCAGGTCAGCTCCACCGGCCGTGACTTCCACCTGAGCCGTCAGACGGTGATCGAGACGCGCGTCCGAGACGTCGGAGCACTGCTCTCCGACGATCTGCGGGCCGCGACCGGTCTGACCTTGCCGGTCCGGCCGACCGCCGCGCCGGCAGCGCCGAAGATCGGCCTGCGCCTGAAGGCCGGGCTCGGCGAGGAGGGCTACCGGCTCACGGTCGACCGCACGTCGGTCGAGGTCACGGCGAGCACCCCGGCCGGCCTCTTCGCCGGCACGCAGACCCTGCTGCAGGCACGCAC
>NZ_JBFAZH010000539.1:0-5247 GCF_040681735.1 Actinoplanes sp. NPDC051633
GCCACCACTGTGGTCGAGATGACCACCGTCCGGGCCGGGCCGTCGAAACCGGAGATCCGGGAGTACGCGAGCCGCGCGGCCTCCCGCCCGAGCCCCACCATGTCGTGCGCGACCACAGTGGTCTCCAGCACGTCGGCCAGGTCGAAGTCGTCGAAGCCGATCAGCGCCGGGGGGTCCGCGACGCCCCGCAGCGCCCGTAGCGCCCCGGTCGTCAGCCGGTTGTTGGTGGTGAAAACGGCGGTCGGCGGTTCCGCCAGGTCGAGCAACTCGCGGACGACGTCCTCCGCCCGGCGTGCGTCGTGGACCTCGGTGCGCAGGTACGGCTCCCACAGCGGGTTGCCGGCCGCGCGCATGGCCTGCACGAATCCGTCTATCCGAGCCCGCTGCGGTGCCTTGCGGGCCAGGTCCGCCACCAGCGCGATCCGCCGGTGTCCCCGCTCGAGCAGGTGGGCGGCGGCGGCCTTCGCGCCGCCGGCGTTGTCGATCAGCACCGCGTCGGCGTCGAGCCCGTCCGGCGGCCGGTCCAGGAAGACGAACGGGATGCCGCGGGTGCCCTCGATGGCCAGGTACTCGTGGCGGTCGGCGCTGGGCACCACCAGCAACGCGCGTACCCGGCGCTCCAGGAAGGCGTCCACCAGGCTGCGCTCGAGCTCGGCGTCCTCGTCGTTGTTCGCGGTGATCAGCTGCAGTCCGTGCTGCCGCAGCTCCCGCTCGATGCCGCTGGCCACCGCCGAGTAGAACGGGTTGGCCAGGTCGCCGCTGATCAAGCCGACCAGTGCGGAGGTGGCGCCGCGGCGCAGCTCACGGGCGATCCCGTTGAGGCGGTAACCGAGCACGTCGGCCGCGTCACGCACCCGCCGGCCGGTGTCCGGTGCGACGTTCGGCTCGGAGTTCAGCGCCCGCGAGGCGGTCTTGAGGCTCACCCCTGCCAACGCCGCCACCTGGGTGAGGGTGGGACGGGCGGTCGGGGCGGACATGGCGGTCAGTATGACATCGTTGCCACCGGTCCGGACCTGCGGCTATGGCCGTTCGGGGCAGTTCGCCGCAAAACGCCACCAACTACCGTGAGTAACCGTGAATAGGGACCGGTACTTCGACAGTCTGCGCGTCTTGGCGATCATCCGCGTGGTGCTCTTCCACGCGTTTCCCTTCGCCGCGCTCGAGCTGGTCTTCCCGTCCATGGGCGTGATGTTCGCGCTGGGCGGGTCGCTCATGGTCAAGTCGCTGGACAAGTCGGTGTCGCGGACCATCCGCAACCGGATCCGCCGGCTGTTGCCCGCACTGTGGGTGATGGGGCTGATCCTGGTGCCGCTGATGTTGCGCCTGGGGTGGCCGGATCACGCGCGCTGGTCGTTGCTGCTGTGGCTCTTCCCGGTCGCGAACCCGCCGGCCAGCGAGTTCGGATATCCGGCCGCGGGCGTGCTCTGGTACCTGGTCACGTACCTCTGGCTGGTCCTGCTCTCGCCGCTGCTGCTCAAGCTCTACCGCCGCGCGCGACTGGCCACCATCCTGCTGCCCCTCGCCCTGCTCGGCGTCTTCGTGATCCACCCGGACGTCTTCGGCGCGCAGGCCGGCGAGGTGGTGCAGAACGTGCTGATGTTCGCCGCCTGCTGGGTGCTGGGCTTCGCCCACCGCGAGGGCGACCTGCGACGGGTACGCGCGGCGGTGCTGCTCCCGCTCGCGGTGGCGGCGGTGGGCGGCACCCTGCTCTGGGCCTTCGAGCACCCGGCGGACACCGGGTTCGACCTGGTCGGCATCCCGCTGGCGTACGCGATCTACAGCGTCGGCTTCGTGCTCGTGCTGCTGCGCTGGTCGCCGCCGATGGGCTGGCTGGCCAGGGCCCGCCCGGTCGACCGCTTCGTCTCGATGGTCAACAACCGGGCCGTCACGATCTACCTCTGGCACAACGTGGCGATCACCATCGCGGTGGTGCTCTTCGACCCGCTGAAGCTGTGGGAGATCCCGACCCAGGTCCTCGAGGACGTGGTCGACTTCGCACTCGCCATGTCGCTGCTCGTCGTCGCGGTGCTCAGCCTCGGCTGGGTGGAGGACATCGCCGCCCGGCGCAAGCCCCGGATGTCCCCGTTCCCCCGCCCGAGGCGCACCGCCCCGGCCGCGGTCGTCCCGCAGCCGGCCGCCCCGGAGCCGGCCACCGTGCAGCCGGTCCCCGCTTGACCGCCCAGGTTTACGCCCCTTGCCCGAAGCAGCACAGCAAGGTTGCGGATGTCGTCGGGGAGCGCGAAACCCGCTGATCGCTAATAAGGTGCTGAGTGTGACGACCGTGGACGATCAGCAGTCCGGGCTCGCCATGCGCGTGGCGCTGGCCAAGCTCGAGGACCGGCGCGAGGTCGCGCGGAAGCAGGAGGTCGTGCTCCGGCTCACCGCGGTCACCCTCGCCTGGCTCGTCCTGCTGGCGATGCTGCTCGGCTACGGACTGGTCAGCAGTGGCAGCTCCGCGCGGCCGCTCGCCGCGCTGGTCGCGGTCGTCGGCCCGTTCGTCGCCGCGGTCATCGCCACCCGGCACCGCTACCCGTGGCTCGGCGCCGCCTACGTGGTGCTGACCCTCGCCATGGTGATCCCGGCCGTGGGCATGGTGGCCTGAGGTGGCCGCCAAGAAGGAGGAACGCGCCGGCGTACCGCTGAGCAGCCTCGACGACGAGCTCTTCCCGGACGCCGGCGTGACCAAGCGCGAGCTGATCGACTATCTCGACGCGGTTCGCGACCGGATCCTGCCCGTGCTCAAGGACCGTCCGCTGTCGGTGATCCGCGTGCTGCGCGGACAGGACAAGTTCATGCAGAAGAACCTCCCGAAGTACACGCCGGAGTGGGTGGCGCGCACCGAGGTGTGGGCCGAGGCGTCGCACCGGCAGGTCTCCTACGCGTTGTGCAACGACCGCCGGACGCTGATCTGGTTCGGCAACCAGCGGGCGGTCGAGTACCACCCGGCGCTGATGCTCGCCGGCGAGCACCACCCGACGCATCTGATCATGGACCTCGACCCGCCGGAGGGCGGCGACTTCTCCCTCGTCGTCGGCGCCGCCGAGCTCATCAAGCGAGTGCTCGACGACATCGGCATGGCCGGCGCGGTGAAGACCAGCGGCAGCAAGGGCGTCCACATCTTCGTGCCGCTGGCGCCCGACTCGGATCCGGCCGACGTCGCCGCCGCCACCCGCGCGCTCGCGGCCCGCGCCGAGCGTCTCGACCCCGGCCTGGCGACCACGGCGTTCATCCGTGAGGACCGGCACGGCAAGGTGTTCCTGGACTCGACCCGAGCCGGCGGCGCGACGGTCGTGGCGGCCTACAGCCCGCGGGTCCGCCCGGGCGCCCCGGTGTCCTTCCCGGTCTCCTGGGCCGACCTTCCCAAGATCAAACCATCGGACTTCACGGTACGCACGGCGGTCGAGCTGCTCGGCGACCGCGACCCGTGGGCGGAGGCGCTGCCCGAGCCGCAGACGCTCGACGCGGGCCTGGTCGAGGAGGGGCACACGATCCCGATCGCCAGGGTGGCCGCGATGCACGAGGGCAAGCGCCGCAAGCGGGCCGCCGAGAAGGGCTGACCGCGCGGCTACTGGAGGAGGGAGCTCCAGAAGGTGACCGTCGGGCGGCGGGGCTCGCCCGGGGTGCCGATGCCGAACTCCTGGAACAGGTAGTCGTCGAGGTCGGCGCCGTGCACGGTGACGTCGGTGCGGTAGAGCGAGAGCACCGGGTGGCCGCTCGTGCCCCGGCCGGCCGGAAGGTAGCGGTGCGAGTAGACCGGAATCATCCTCGGCGCCGTGAGCAGCCCTGCCTTCGCGGCGTCCTGCGCTGCCTCCGGGGACGGCGGGCGCGTGCCCCAGCCGTCGTACCAGAAGTCGCTCTGCGCCACGTCGAACAGGACGCCCTCGACCGGCAGCGCCAGCCGCTCCCGCAGCTGCGCGCGGTCGCCGTCGCGCCAGTCCGGCCAGCCGCGCCCGAAGGGCAGGCCCGCGCCGAGGAACGCGCGGTGGTCGTCGGCGAAGTGGAAGCCGAACTCGTCCTCGACGGCGTCCAGCTCGGCCTCGGACAGGCCCGGCCGGATCGCGAAGCGGCCGGAGCCGGCCAGCTTTTCCGCAGCAGTCACGGCGATCAATCTAACGGCCGCTACACCAAACGGTGCACGCGCGTACTCCGAAGGAGTCCGCTGAGGTGACGGCTGCGGGACGACGCGCTCGCGAGGCGCCGTCCATAGCTTCGGGGCATGACAAACTCACGCTTGATGACACTCGATCGCGGCGCCGTGCTCACGGGCGCGGCGCTGACCCTGGTGGGCGTGCCGGTCGGGTTGGCGCTGACCGGCGGCAACGTCAACGGCACCCTCACCGCCTGCCTCGCGGTCACTCTCGCCGGGTGCCTCTTCCTGGTGCGCCGGTGGCCGCTCGCCGCGCTCGTCGCCTCGGTGGCGAGCGTCGCCGGGATGCGCGGCGGCGACCTGCTCGCGTCCGGCTGGGCCTGGCCGGCCACCTTCGCGTTCGTCGCCGTGGTGCTGGCCGGGCGCACCCGCGCGGCGGTGTTCGTCGGCGCCGCCACGCTGCTGTACGGCTTCGTCTGGGACTTCTTCGTCAACCTGGACGTGACCCCGAACTGGGCGGTCGTCCACGTCGGCGGCGAGGCGCTCTATCTGGCGGCGGTGCTGGCGATCGCGAACGCCTTCCGGAACAACCGGCGGTGGCGGGCCGAGGTGACCGCACGGCTGGCCCGCGACGAGCACGAGCGGGAGCTCGAGGCGGCCCGCCTGCGTGCCGAGGAACGCGTCGGCATTGCTCGTGACCTGCACGACGTGGTGGCGCACACCCTCGCCGTGGTGGGCGTGCACCTGAACGTCGCGCTGGACGCCTTCGACTCGAACCCCGGTGAGGCCAAGGAGTCGATCCGGCTCGCGCAGGACGTGCGCGGGCGGGCGATGACCGATCTGCGGGCCCTCGTCGACGTGTTGCGGGTCGGTGCCCCGGTGGAGCCGACCGGCGGCCTGGACGAGCTGGACGGCCTCGCCGATCAGGTGCGCGGCGCCGGGCTGGCGGTCGAGGTGCTGGAGACCGGCGACCGCGCGAAGGTGCCGGCCGCCGTGTCCACCACGGTCTTCCGGGTGGTGCAGGAGGCGCTGACCAACGTCGTCAAGCACGCCGGCGCGACCAGGGTGGACGTGGTGCTGCGATACGAGGACCTGGAGGTGACGGTCGAGGTGATCGACGACGGTGTGGGCGGAGAGGCGGTCGCCGGCGGGCACGGCCT
>NZ_JBFAZH010000540.1:0-5235 GCF_040681735.1 Actinoplanes sp. NPDC051633
CGGTAGTGGGTCGGCTTGGCGGCTTCGGCGCCGGCCGGGGAGCCCGACGGCTGGGTCGGCGCTACCGGAGCCGGAGCCGTGGTCGATGCGCTTGCGGCCGGCACGGCCGGTCGGCGGCCGGCGGATTCGGAGGCGGGCGTCTTCGCGGGCGAGGCGCCGCCGTCGCCAGCGGTGTCCATCCGGGTCGGCGCACCCGACCGCGTCCCGGTGCCACCACTGCCGTCGGTCGAGGTCGAAGCACCAGCGTGCGCTCCCGGCCGCGAGCCGGTCGAACTCTGCGCCGACGGTTGGGCGGCATCCGGCTGAGCGCCGGACCGCATCGGCGACTGACCGCCGAGTCGGGCGGAGGCGTCCGACTTCGCGGAGTCGGACCCTGCCGCCTGCGACGGCACGGTGGCGGCACCGTTGTCGTCCTTGCCACCCGCGGAGGTGGCAGCAAGGGCGACGGCTGATGACCTACGGGCACCCAGCGCCCGAAGCGCCGCAGCGTCGGCTTCGCCCTGGCGCAGAGCGGCGAGCTCACTCTCGGACTTGGCAGCGCGGCTGGGAGCGCTCGTCCGCGACACCGCTGCCTTGCTGGGCTTGCCGGTCGGCGCGGCCGCAGGCTTCGGCGTCGCGGATGTGCCGGTCGGGGCGGCTGCGGGAGCCTTCGGGGCTGCGGCCGCGTTGGATGCTGCGGCGGCCTTCGATGCGGCCGAGGCGGCAGCTCCAGCGGCCGTGGCTGCCGCGGCGGCACTAGCGGCGGACGAGCGCCGCACCTCCGGAGCGGTCGGCGGCTCCGCGGCCGCGGGCGACGAGGATGAGGGCTTGGCGGCGGAGCTCGCGGTTCCGGCCGCTGGGGTCAGGCCAGTGGCCTGACCGACTGCCGCGGCCGGAGTCCACCCGGCGCGCGACCGGTCACCATGGACCGCAGAGCCCGCACCGCCCGCAGCGGTCGTCAGCGAGCTGTGCGGCCGGCTCACAGCCGTCGGCGAAGTCGGGCTCTTCACTGCGGGCGACGAGCCCGGAGCGGCAACGATCGGCCGTCCGAACGGCGCCGCGGCGGGCCGCGACTGCGTCGCGCCGCTCGAAGCGGAGGATCCAGGAGCTTCGGCTGCCGGCTTCGCCGACGCGGACGACCCCGCCGACGCCGACCTGCCCGCAGGCGACGTCGAAGCCGCAGACCCGGGCTTCTGCGACGTCGGCGCTGCGGACGTGGAGCCGGCAGCAGCGGCGGTAGCAGCCGCACCCGACTCGGAAGCAGCAGGCGCAGACACAACCGACACGGAGGCAGCAGGTGCAGGCATACCTGACACGGAAGCTGCAGGCGCGGAGACACCTGATGCAGGAGCCGCCGGCGGCTTGGATCCCGACTCCGAGGGCTGAGCCGCCGCCGACACCACGCCGGTTGCCTTGGCGACAGCCGCGCTGGACTGGGAATCAGCGCCCGACTTCTTGGCGGCCACGCCGGACACAGACGACGACGCCGATGGCGAGCCGGCCGATGCCGCGGCAGGCGCCCCAGAAGCAGCGGGCGACAAAGCAGCCGACGCGGCCGGCGCCCTGGAGGCTTCGGGCGACGAAGGAGCCGACGCGGCCGGCGCCGCGGAGGCTTCGGGCGACGAGGCGGCCGATGCGGCCGGCGCCTCAGCGACGGCAGACGACGAGGGAGCCGAGGCTCCGGCGGGCGTCTCCGAAGTGGTGGTCGACGAGGCGGCTGCGGGTTCGGCCGGGGTCGTCGGCGGCTGCGGGATGGTCAAGCCCACCTTGCGCGACTCCGCGCGCCGCAAGCCCGTCGCCTCCCACGTGGACGGAGTGTTGCGCCGCTCGCGAGCCAGCGCCGCCGCGGCTCGCAACTCGGTCTCTCGTGCCCTCGCCGCGGCCGTCTCGGCCACCCAGGCTCCGACCGCCGACGCCTCGAAGGCCGGAATGTCCTCCGCCTGCGCGGGCGGCTTGCGGCGGGCGGCCCGCCCGAAGAGTGAGTCCGACGTGGGCACCGGGCCCGGCGCGCCGACCAGCCCGTGCATCGGCGGCAGTCCGGACGCCGACACGCCGCCGCCGAGCAGCTCGATCGGCTCCCCCGGCGCCGGTGTCCGAGAACCGGCGCCCTTGCGGTGCACTCCGCCCATACGCGGCGGGATCGCGGTGGCCGCGGCGTAGTCCGAAGGAGACGGCGGCGCCGACGAAGCAGCAGACGAAGCGGCGGACGCGGAGGTGAGCCCAGAGGCGGCGGAGTAGGCCGGCCCAGGAGCTGCGGCGGGCGCGGCCGGCGTGGAAGAAGCGGCGGCGAAGGCCGGGGCACGAGACGACGAAGCCGGGGAAGACCGTGCCGGGTCGGTGGCCGGAGGCCACGGGAGCGGCGGAGCCTCAGCTACCGCGGCGCCGGCCGGGACGGACGCCAGCGCCGGTGCGCCCACGTCGGCCAAGGTCCGGGGGCGGCTGCCCGCCGCGTGGCGACCGCCCGCGCGGGACACCGGCAGCGGCGCTCCGATCGCCTTCATCAGATCGGGCACCTGGCTCGGCTCGACCACATAGACGACCTCGCGCCGGCGGCCCGGCCACGCCAGGACGATCATGCCGGACATCACCGTCAGGCTGCCCAGCATGAGCAGCGCCCACGTGCTCGAGTTGAGCCACCCCGGCCGCAACTCCGCGGTCGTCTGCAGCTGCAGGCCCGGCTGGGCCGCGCCGTTCATGATGACCAGGCTGTACGAGCGGCCCTCGAGGGTGCGCGGGTTCCAGTCGACCTGACCGTTGCCGGCGCGGAGCCAGAAACGCTCGGCGGCGGGGACCGTCGCCGGGGCCCGGGTGCCGGCCACCCGCTTGGTGCGGACCGGCAGCGCGCCGGTGCCGATGTCCACCGAGCGGACCACCGAGTGCGGGACACCGTCGAGGTATCGCGCCACCGATGCGCTCGGGGCGATGCCGACGAAGGCCGGGCTGCCGTCGCTGCGCGCGCTCAGCCGCAACCGGCTGTTGCCGATGCGGGCGAACGGCGCGTCACTGCGCAGCAGCGCGTCGACGTCTTCGACCACCACGGCGTGCCCGCTCGTGGTGATGGCCTGCAGCGGCCCGCTGAACGCGCCGCCCGCGTCGCGGTGCTGCATCGCGGCCCAGAGGCCGGCTCCGGCGAACAGCGCCGGGAGACCGATGGTCAGCAACAGCATGCCGAGGACCGTGCGCAGCGCCCGCATGAGTTTCTCCCCCTTCTCGGGTGTCACTGCGCAGACGATACATACCGAAAAGCCACCAAAGTGGTCAAACGGCACGAGCACGCCCGAGAAGGGATCAAGACACGGTCAGTTGATCTTCACGTCCATGGTCAGCGTGGACCTGTCGATGTCGCTGGTACGCACGCGGAAGGTCATCTTCCAGTCGCCGGCCTGAGGCAGCGCGACGTCCCCGACCGCGTGGAAGTCGGTGATGCGCAGCAGCGGCACCTCGATCGGCTCGATGTTCGCCGACGCCAGTGCGGCGGTCGCCTCCCACTCGACCACCGGCAGCGGCTTGTTGTCCGGCGTGTACGCGTACAGATGGATGGAGTTGTTCCCCACCGCGGCCGGGAAGACATCCACCTGCAGCGACATCGTGTCGTTGCGGATCGTCTGCGTGACCGTCGTCGAGGTGGTGCCCGTCTCGGCCGCCTGGGCGGTCCGTGGCGGCGGCACGTTGACCAGAGCCGACGTCACGCCCAGCACCAGGACGAGGGCGCCGATCTCGATCAGCACCGCCCGGCGCAGCGGCCGCGGACTGGAGGCCGCCACCTTGCGTTTCACCGCGATGCGGGAGGCGTTCGCCGCACCGACGGCACCGGAGAACAGGATCACCTTCGCCAGGATGAGCTGCCCGTAGAGGCTGGTGAAGAACGCCGAGAACGAGCCCACCTCGATGAGCGCCTGCACCACCCCGGCCACGCCCAGCGTGCCGACCGCGGTGAATGCCCAGCGCGACCAGATCGGCAGGATCGCGCTCAGTTCGCGCTCGTCGGCCCGCGGAATGAGGAACGCGACCAGCATGACCAGCCCGCCGACCCAGACCGACATCGCCGCCAGGTGCACGGCATCGACCACGACGGACACCCCGGCGACCGGTGACGCCGTCGGGTGGCCGGTCAGCGGCCAGGTCGCCAGCGCGGCCACGCCGAGCACGCCGAGCAGCGCCAGGTCCGCCTTGGACTCACCGCCCTCGCCACGCAGGAGCGGCCGGAGCAGGAACGCCGCCGCGCAGATCACGCCGAGCCGGACCAGCATCACCGCGCCGTACGTGCTGCCCAGCACTTCCTTGAAGTCCTCGAACGACGCGCCGAACACCCCCGTGCCGCTCGCATAGGGCGCCTGCAGGTAGAGGCCGATCAGCGTGCTGGCCGCGATCAGCCCGAGGCCGCTCCAGACCAGCCGCGCGGGGCCCACCCGCGACAGCCGGTGCGGCCAGAGCAGCGCGAGCACCAGCACGGGGCCGACGAGCAGCACCAGGCCCGCGTACCCGAGGTATTTGCCCGCCGGGATCAGGGCGCGCACCACCGGGTCGATCGCCTCGGAGACCGCATCCTCGCTCGGCGGGGCGGATGCGGCACCGACCGAGTAGGTGAGGCTGCCCACGACCGGGTGGCTGTCCGCCGACATGACGCGGTACGACACCAGGTAGGTCCCGCGACCGGCGCCGGAGCGCAGCGGGATGGTGATCGAGGTGCCGGTCGACTGGGGCTCGCCCTGGTCGGCGCGGCTGCCGTCGGGAGCGAGTACCTGGATCTTGCCGGCCAGAAGCTGCACCGACTCACTGAAGGTGAGCGTCACCTTGTTCGGCGCATCGGGCACGATCGTGCCGTTCGCGGGGTCGCTGCCCACCAGTGCGGCGTGCGCGCCGGCCGGGGCGGCCGGGGCGAGCAGCGCCAGAATCAGGCCGACGAACAGGCCCACGGCAGCCACAACCGCACGGCGTCGATCACGAGACATGAGGGCAATGCTCCACGATGAGGGAAAGTACCGGCGAAGGGGCTCCGCGGAGTTGAGGAACCCGCGCGTACCATCATCGTCCGTGACTCCGAGTGAGAACGGCCGCGACGCGACCACCCTGCTCGCTCTGCGGGCGCGGGCCGGCGACGCCGGCGCGCAGGCCGATTTCGTCCGCGCCACCCAGGCCGAGGTCTGGCGCTTCGCCGCCGCGCTGGTCGATCCCGGCGCCGCCGACGACCTGACGCAGGAGACCTATCTGCGGGCGTTCCAGGCGTTGCCGCGCTTCGAGGGACGGTCCGGCGTG
>NZ_JBFAZH010000541.1:0-5228 GCF_040681735.1 Actinoplanes sp. NPDC051633
CTCTTGAGCGAGTTCGTCCATTACTGGAAGAATATTGCCTACGGCGACCTGGGTCTGTCGTTCAGCGCCTTCCCCACCCCGGTCTACGACGTCATCACCGACGCGCTGCCGTGGACGGTGGCGCTGGTGGGCATCACCACAGTGCTCAGCTTCCTGATCGGCACCGGTCTCGGCGTGCTGGCCGGCTGGCGGCGCGGCTCGTGGATCGACGGGCTTCTGCCGGTCACCACGTTCCTGTCGTCGGTGCCGTACTTCTGGCTGGGGCTGCTGGCCATCTACGTGCTGGCCGGGCCGGACAGCTTCTTCCCCTCGTCCGGCGGTTACGCGGCCGGCCTGGTCCCGTACCCGGACTGGACCTTCATCTCGAGCGCTCTGCAGCACGGTGTGCTGCCGGCCGTGACCATCCTGATCTCCTCGGTCAGCGGATGGATCCTGGGCATGCGCAACATGATGGTCACCGTCTCGGCCGAGGACTACATCACCGTCGCGCACGCCAAGGGCCTGTCCGGGCGGCGGGTCGCGCTGAGCTACGCGGCCCGCAACGCCCTGCTGCCCAACGTTTCCGGCTTCGCGCTGTCGCTCGGCTTCATCGTCGCCGGCACGTTCGTCCTCGAGATCGTGTTCTCGTATCCCGGTCTCGGCTTCCTGCTCTTCCGTGCGGTGGGCGCCAAGGACTATCCGCTGATGCAGGGCATCTTCCTGATCATCACGATCACCGTGCTGGTCGCGAACCTGCTGGCCGACATCGTCTACCTGCTGCTCGACCCGCGCACCCGTAAGGAGGGCTGAGCGATGACCATTCCCACCTCGAGCATCGACCAGGTCATCCCCGAAGGCGCGATGGCGTCGCCGGACACCACGCCGGCCAAGGCGAAGCGCCGGAAGTTCCGGTTCATCACCAACGCCAAGGCCGCCACCGGCCTGATCATGATGGGCATCTACCTGCTCTTCGCGGTCATCGGTCCGTGGATCGCGCCGTACGACCCGAACGCGCGCAGCAAGGAGCTGGTGCAGGGCCCGTCCGGGGCGCACTGGCTGGGCACCACCCACCTCGGCCAGGACGTGCTGAGCCAGCTGCTGGTCGGCACCCGCGGCGTCATGGTCGTCGGCCTTACCGCCGGGATCGCCGCGACCATCATCTCGGTGATCGTCGGCGTGACCGCCGGCTACCTGGGTGGCGGCTGGGACGACGTCCTGTCCGCGCTGTCCAACGTGTTCCTGGTGATCCCGGCCCTGCCGCTGATCATCATCATCACGTCGACCTTCGAGAACGCCGGCTCGCTGGTCGTCGCGATTACGATCGGCGTCACCGCCTGGGCCTGGGGTGCGCGGGTCCTGCGGGCGCAGACGTTGTCGCTGCGCCGCCGCGACTATGTGGAGGCGGCCCGGGCCAGCGGCGAGAAGACGTGGCGGGTGATCTTCTTCGAGATCCTGCCCAACCTCACCGCGATCATCGCGTCCGGTTTCGTCGGCACCGTGATCTTCGCGGTCACCACCGAGATCACCCTGGCCTTCATCGGCATCGGCGGCATCTCCAACTGGAACTGGGGCGAGATCCTGTTCTGGGCGCAGAGCCAGCAGGCGCTGTCGCAGGGCGCCTGGTGGTGGTTCGTGCCGGCCGGCCTGGCCATCGCGTTCCTCGGCACCGCCCTCTCGCTGATCAACTTCGGCATCGACGAGTTCGTGAGTCCCCGGCTGCGGAGTGCGGGCAAGACCAAGATCAAGACCGCGAGCGGGCACACGGTACGCATGCGCGTCGGCTTCACGCCGGTCCTGGACAACTCGGCGGCCCCGCACACCCACGCCCGCCCGTTGCCGATCAACCTGAACGGCGCGACCCCGGTCGTCAAGAAGGAGACGGCGTCATGAGCGAGCCGGTGCTCGAGATCCGCAACCTGAACGTGGACTACGGCCTGGGCGACCAGGCGGTGCACGCGGTCCGCGACGTGAACCTCACACTGCACCGCGGCGAGGTGCTCGGCCTGGCCGGCGAGAGCGGCTCCGGCAAGTCCACCCTCGCGTACGGGCTGACCCGCCTGCTCGCGCCGCCCGGTGCGATCACCGGCGGTGAGGTGATCTACCACCCGGAGAAGGCCGAGCCGTACGACGTCCTGCGCCTCTCCGACGACGGCCTGCGGCGGTTCCGCTGGGCCGAGACCGCGATCGTGTTCCAGGGCGCGATGAACTCGCTCAACCCGGTGCACAAGATCTCGACGCAGCTGAACGACGTGCTCGAGGCCCACGAGCCGAAGATGTCGGCGCACAGCCGGGCGGTCCGCTGCCGCGAGATGCTCAAGCTGGTCGGCATCTCGGCCGACCGGATGGACGCGTACCCGCATCAGCTCTCCGGCGGTATGCGGCAGCGCGTGATGATCGGCATGGCGCTGATCCTGCAGCCGCAGGTGGTCATCATGGACGAGCCGACCACCGCGCTCGACGTGGTGATGCAGCGGCAGATCCTGGGCCAGCTCATCGAGTTGCGCGAGCGGCTCGGCTTCTCGGTCATCTTCATCACGCACGACCTGTCGTTGCTGGTCGAGTTCTCGAACCGGATCGCCATCATGTACGGCGGCCGGATCGTCGAGGAGGCGCCCGCGTCGGCGTTGTACCGCGACTCGCTGCACCCGTACAGCCACGGCCTGCTCGGCTCGTTCCCCGCGCTGCGCGGCCCCCGCCGGGAGCTCACCGGCATCCCCGGCTCCCCGCCGGACCTCAAGGGCATGCCGTCCGGCTGCTCCTTCCACCCCCGCTGCCCCAAGCGGTTCGAACCCTGCGCTGAGCACATCCCGGTGCTCGGCCGGCCGGCAACCCCGGACGGCGGCACGCGTTCCGTCGCGTGCTGGCTGCACCCCGTCCAGGAGCCGATCGGCGTTTCCCCCAACGGAGTCTCATCTTGACGATCTCGCCCGCTCCCCACCGCCTCTCAACCAAGATTCAGTTCCCGTCATCGTTCCAGTGGGGCGTCGCCACCTCGTCGTACCAGATCGAGGGGGCCGTGGCCGAAGACGGCCGGACACCGTCCATCTGGGACACGTTCTGCCGCAAGCCCGGCGCCGTGCACGACGGCGACAACGGCGACGTCGCCTGCGACCACTACCACCGGATGCCGCAGGACGTGCAGCTCATCAAGAGCCTCGGCGTCGACTCGTACCGGTTCTCGGTGGCCTGGCCGCGGGTGCAGCCCGGCGGACGCGGGCCGGCGAACCCGGCGGGGCTCGCCTTCTACGACCGGCTCGTGGACGAGCTGCTGACCAACGGGATCGACCCGTGGGTAACGCTCTACCACTGGGACCTGCCGCAGGAGCTGGAGGACGCGGGCGGGTGGCCCAACCGCGACACCGCGTACCGGTTCGCCGACTACGCGATGATGGTCTTCGACAAGCTGGCCGACCGGGTCGACACCTTCACCACGCTGAACGAGCCGTGGTGCTCGGCATGGCTGGGCTACGAGGTCGGCGTGCACGCGCCGGGGCGGCGGGAGCACGACAACGCGATCCGCGCGGTGCACCACCTGCTGCTCGGCCACGGCCTCGCGGTCCAGCGGATGCGGGCCGCGGAGACCACCGCGCACCGGTTCGGCATCACGCTGAACATGGGTACGAGCGACCCGGCGACCGACAGCCAGGCCGACCGCGAGGCGGCCCGCCGCGCCGACGGGATGGGCACGCGGATCTACCTGGACCCGCTGCGCTACGGGCGGTACCCGGACGACATCGTGGCCGACCTGGCCGCCCGCGGCACGGCGTTCCCGGTCCAGGACGGCGACCTGGAGATCATCTCCACGCCGTTCGACGTGCTGGGCGTCAACTTCTACTTCGGACAGGACTTCAGCGGCGTCGACGAGCAGGGCCGCACCGAGGACGACAACGGGCATCCGGTGGTCCGGTCGATCCTGCCGGACACCGCTCGGACCGCGATGGACTGGCCGATCACCCCGGAGCGGTTCACCCAGTTGCTGGTCCGGCTGCACCGCGACTACCCCGGCCTGCCGATGGTGGTCACCGAGAACGGCGCGGCGTTCGACGACGCGATGTCCACCGGCGGCTCGGTGGACGACGACGACCGGACCGCGTACCTGGCCGACCACATCGCGGCGGTGGCGGCGGCCCGCGCCGAGGGCGCGGACATCCGCGGGTACTTCGCCTGGTCGCTGATGGACAACTTCGAGTGGGCATACGGGTACGCGAAACGCTTCGGCATCGTGCACGTCGACTACGAGACCCAGACGCGTACGCCCAAGCGCAGCGCACTCTGGTACCGCGACGCGATCGCGCACTACAAGGCCTGAGTCTCACCACGAGGGAGGGCACGCCGCCGGCGTGCCCTCCTTCGCATGCGACGCCTCCGGGTGCCTCGCGTCTGGTGGTCGCGCTCCCACGCGCCATCGTGGCGACCTCACCACGAATTAATCGTTGTAAATCTCTTAAGAGGGTTTACCGATCTTAATTCAAGGTTGAGAATAAGGGGGTGAAGTCGCTAACCATCCCCGCAGCGGCCGCCCTTCTCCTCGGTGCCGTCGCTATCCCCGCCACGCCCGCACTCGCCGCCGGCGAACAGGTCAACATCGTCCTCACCACCACCTCCGACTCCGGCGGCCGCACCGTCACCCGCGGTCTGCAGGCCCAGGCGCCGATCGCCTTCGCGTCCTCCAGCGCGGCGGCGCCGACCACGATCACGGTCAACGAGAACACCCGCTACCAGACCTTCCAGGGCGGCGGCGCCTCGATCACCGACACCACGGCGTACCTGTTGCGCGGCGGCCCGGTCAGCGCCGCCACCCGCGACGACACGATGCGCCGGCTCTTCTCCCCCACCGACGGCATCGGACTGTCCTTTGTGCGCAACCCGATCGGCGCGTCCGACCTGTCCCGCCCCGGCAACGTGTCCCTCGACGACACCTGCTGCAACCTGAACGACTTCGGCGCCAACGGATACGACACGAACGTCCGGCTGCTCACCCAGCAGGCCAAGGGACTGAACCCGGCGCTGCGGGTGAAGGGTGTGCCGTGGAGCGCGCCCGGCTGGATGAAGGACAACGGCCGGATGGACCAGATGGGCTGGCTCAAGGCCGAGTACTACCCGATGTACGCCCAGTACCTGGTGAAGTACATCCAGTCGTACCAGGCGGCCGGGGTGCCGGTGGACTACCTGTCGGTGCAGAACGAGCCGAACTGCTGCCAGGCCGGCAACCCCACCGCGATGAACTACCCGGGCGATCGGAAGAGCGA
>NZ_JBFAZH010000542.1:0-5221 GCF_040681735.1 Actinoplanes sp. NPDC051633
TACTGCTGCGCCGCACCCAGGTCGGCCATCGCCTCGACCAGCGTGGCGTCGTCCAGGCGGTCGCCGACCACCTCGTCCGGGTCCTCCCGGTTGACCGCGGCGCGGGCGGCCGCGAGCGAACGTGCCCTGCGGTGCAACGCCACCAGGTCCCGCGGGCCGATCCGCCAGCGGGCGCCGGTGAGCAGGCGCAGCAGTGAGGCGCCGTCGGTCGGGTCGGCGAGCACCCGCAGCGTGCACACCACGTCGCGGACCTCGGGGGTGTCCAGCAGGCCGCCCAGGCCGACCACCTCGACCGGCAGGCCGCGGGCCCGCAGCGCCTCCTCGATCACCGGGATCTGGCTGCGCACCCGGACCAGCACCGCGCTGGTCGGCCGCAGGTCGAGCGGGATCTCGCCCGGCAGGGCATCGCGCATGCCGGCGGCGATCCGCCAGGCGGTGAGCATCGAGTCGGCGATCCACTCGGCCTCGTCGGCGTAGGTGGGCAACAGCGCACACGCGACGGTCCGGCCGCCCACGTGCTCGGCGGTGCGCTGCGCCGGAACCAGCTCGGCGACCCGGGCGCCGGCCGCGCGCAGGGGACGCGACAGCGCGTTCGCCACGTCCAGGATCTCCGGGCGGTTGCGCCAGCTCTTGCTGAGGTTGAGCACCCAGGCGTCGCGCCCGCCGGGCCCGGTGAACTCACTCGGGAACCTGTCCAGCGTGCCCGCCGACGCGCCCCGCCACCCGTAGATCGATTGGCACGGGTCACCCACCGCGGTCACCGGATGACCCCCGCCGAACAGCGCGTTCAGCATCGTCACCTGCGCGTGGCTGGTGTCCTGATACTCGTCGAGCAGCACCACCTTGAACCGCCCGCGCTCGATCTCGCCGACCTCGGGATGGTCGCGGGCGACGCGGGCCGCCCGCGCCATCTGGTCGCCGAAATCCATCGCCTCCAGGTCGAGCTTGCGCTGCTCGTAGAGCCGGACCAGGGGCAGCAGGGTGAGCCGGTGCTGCTGGCGGCGCAACATGTCGGACACGTCCTTGTAGACGCGACCGGGCAGCGACTGCACCTCGGCGAAGAACCGGCCGGTCCAGGCGGCCAGCTCGTCCGGCGACCGGAGGTGCTCGGCCAGCTCGCCGGCCAGCGCCAGCACGTCGTCGGTCACCGTGCCGGGGGCGCGGTTGAGGCCGGTCATCTCCCCCGTGTACGAACGCACGAGCGAGTCGACGATCTGCCAGCGGGCGGCCTCGGTGAGCAGCCGGGCCGACGGTTCGTAGCCGGCGCGCAGGCCGTGCTCGGTCACCACGCGAGCGGCGTAGGAGTGGTAGGTGGCGACGGTGGCCTCACCGGCGAAGGCGTCGTCACGGCCCAGGCGGCGGACCAACTGCCCGAGACGGGTACGCACCCGGTGCGCCAGCTCGCCGGCCGCCTTGCGGGTGAAGGTGAGGCCGAGGATCTCGTCCGGATGCGCGTACCCGTTGGCGACCAGCCAGACCACCCGCGACGCCATCGTCTCCGTCTTGCCGGACCCGGCGCCCGCGACCACCAGGACCGGTTCGACCGGGGCCGCGATGATCGCGGTCTGCTCCGGGGTGGGCGGGTGCAGGCGCAGCAGCCGGGCGAGCTCCATCGGCGTGTAGCGCGGACCGGAGTCGGCTATCCTGCGCGGCCGGGGCCGGTCGTCGGTGAACAGGGACGGCTGGGTCACGGTTCCACGACCTGCCGCCCCCGCCCGGAGACCGGGCAGCTCGTCTGGACCGGGCAGACCCGGCAGCGGGAGTTGGCGACCGCGGAGAAGGTGGCGGCGGCCATGGTGTCGGCGGTGCGGCGGACCATCGCGTACGCCCACTCGGGGTCGTCCGCCTCGGCGAGCGGGAGCTGCATCTGCTCGCGGGCCTCCTTGGTGGGGCCGAGCTGGACCAGCGCCGCACCGCCGCTGTCCCGGTTGTCGTGGATCGTCTCGAAGGCGCCCGCGTCCACGGCGGCCTGGTAGCCGGCGAGCTGGGCGTGCTCGGCGACGTCGGAGGCGGTGACGGCGGTGCTCTTGCCGGTCTTGAGGTCAATCACGACGAGCCGGCCCTGCTCGTCCACCTCGAGCCGGTCGACCCGGCCGGTGAGCTGGATGGGCCGGGTGGGGTCGTCCAGCCGCACGGTGAACTCGTGCTCGATGGCCAGCAGCCGGCGCGGGTTCTTGGCGAGCCAGCGCAGCAGCTTGTCGACCATGCCCTGGGCGCGTTCCTGCTCGGGCCCGGCGAGCCAGCGGGCGGCCAGCTCGATCGCGTCGAAGCGCGCCGACACGTACTCGACCAGCCGCTCCCGGTCGGCGTTGGCGTCCTCGGCGAGCATGGCGGCGGCGTGCACGAGGTTGCCGACCCCCTGGGCCGGCCCGGCCGGCGCCGCACCGCCGTGGCGTTCGAGCAGCCAGCGCAGCGAGCACCGCAGCGCACTCTCCATCGCGGAGGGTGTCACCTTGACCGGCTCGCCCTCGTCGACGAGCGGCCGGTCGTCGGAGAGCGCCTTGAGCCCCCACCACTCGTCGGGATGCGCGCCGGGAACACCGGCGGCGGCCAGCTTGGCGAGCTCGGCGGCCGCGGCGCGCCGCCGGCCGGGCGTTTCCCGCTGCGACACGACGACGGTACGCAGCTCGGCGACCAACGCGGACAGCGTGAGCGCCCGCGGCGCCTGCCCGGCCTGCACACCCTCACCCGCGTGCGGCGCCGCCTCGCCGGCGGCCGCTTTCACGCGCTGCCCCGGCACGGCAGGCGCCGCACCCGCCGATTCCGCGCCGTCCGAGCCGCGGGCGGCCGTGCTCAGCTCGATCGAGTCGGGCCCGATTGAGTCGGGGCCGGTCAAGCTGGGGCCGGTGGGGTCGGGATCTGTCGAGTCGGGGCCGGTGGGGTCGGGATCGGTCGGGCCCAGGTCGTCCGGGTCCAGGGGGTCGGGTGGGCCGGGGTCGTCCGGGTCGTCGGGCGGGTTCTCCGGGCCCTCGGCCACGCCGGCCAGCTCGGTGAGGAAGCGGGACGGCTGCTCCTCGCCGTCGGAGCCGCCCACCCCCGCCGAGGCCACCGCCGTGACGACCAGCCTGCGCTTGGCCCGGGTGGCGGCCACGTAGAACAGCCGCCGCTCCTCGTCGAGCAGGGCCGAGGTCTGGCCCACGACCGCGGCCGCGCCGGAGGCGGCGCGGCCCGCCACCAGGTCGACGAGTCGTTCCGAGCCGAGCAGGCTGCCGCGCAACCGCAGGTCGGGCCAGATCCCCTCCTGCACGCCGGCCATCACCACGACGTCCCACTCGAGACCCTTGGCCGCGTGCGCGGTCAACAACCGGACGGCGTCGCCGCGGTCGGCGCTCGGCGCGATCGAGTCGGCGGGCAGGTCCTGCCCGAGGACGTGGTCGAGGAAGACCTCGGTGCGGGCGCCGGGCAGCCGGTCCACGAACCGCGCCGCCGCATCGAAGAGCACGACCATCGCGTCGAGGTCGCGGTCCGCGGCCTCGGCCCGCCACTGCCGGGCGCGGCCGCCATCGCCGCCCGGCTCGACCGGTGCGCCGCGGGTGCTCAGCCCATACCAGCGGTCGCTCAGATCGCTGTCCCGCCAGACCGTCCACAACACCTGCTCGGCGGTGGCGCCGGGCTCCGCGGCGGCGGCCCGCGCGGTGGCGATGAGGCGGGCGATGTTCTGCGCGGGCCGCGCCCAGCGCCGCTCCACCATGTCCAGTCCCGCGGGATCCCGGACGGCGTCGACGAGCAGCTCTCCGGACGGACGCCGGTCCCCCGCCGCCAACGCCAGCGCCCGCAGCCCTTGCCGGAGCCGGCGCTCGGCCAGCGGGTCGGCGCCACCCAACGGGGAGTGCAGGAGCCGGACCGCGGCCTCTTCATCGAGCAGCTCGGGTTCGAGCGCGCACCGCAGCAGAAGAAGGAACGGCGCGACGGCCGGCTGCAGATGCAGCGGCAGATCCTCCGCCAGCGTGACAGTCGGCACCCCGGAGGCGGACAGCGCCCGCTGCAACGAGGGCAACTGCAGCGTGGTCGACCGCAGCAGGACGGCCATCCGCGACCAGGGGACACCGTGGATCAGATGCGCCTCCCGCAGGACGTGCGCCACATAAGCGCCCTCTCCCACGGAGGACCGGAACGTCCGCACCACCGCGCCACCGGCAAGCCCGTCCCCGCCCGGCTCCGCACCCGACGCCTGGGCCGGGATGGAACGGGCCGGCTCCGGTGGCGGCGGGTGCAGGTAGCGGTGGCGGTACGGGCCGCGCATGCGGGCGGAGACCCTGGCCGTCGCGTCCAGCACCGGTGACTGCGCCCGGTAGCTGGTGTGCAGGGTCAGGGTCTCGGCCAGGGCGCCCGATGCCGTGCGGAAACGCACCGGGAAGGACGACACCGCCTCGGGGTCGGCGCCCCGGAAGCCGTAGATCGACGAGTCGGGGTCACCGAAGGCGACCAGCGGCACCCCGCCCGACGCGATCAGCGACAGCAGCTCGATCTGGGCCGGGTCGGTGTCGGCCAGCTCGTCCACGTAGATGAAGTCGAGCCGGCGCCGCTCGGCCTCCAGCAGCGCGGGATCGTCGGCGAGCAGGCCCGATGCCGCCCGCACCAGCTCGGCCGGGTCGTAGGCCGTCGAGCCCCGCGTGGTGGCGTCGCGCAACGCCAGCACCGCGACGTACTGGCGGATGAACCGCGCCGCGGCCGGCCAGTCGTCGCGGCCGAGCCGCTCACCCAGCCGGGCCAGCTCGGCCGGTGAGACACCCCGCTCGGCCGCACGCTGCATCAGGTCACGCAGCTGCTGGGCGAAGGCCCGGGTCGGCAACGCCGCGCGCATGGCGGGCGGCCAGCCGAACGGATCATCGACCTCGGCGGCGGCGGACGGATCCGGGCCGGACGAATCCGGGCCGGACTGATCCGGGTCGGCAGAAGTGATGATCGAGAGGAGCTCCCTGATGATCAGGTCCTGCTCGGGGCCGGTGAGCAGGCGCGGTGACGGCTCGCCCCGCTCGGCGGCGGCGCGGCGCAGGAGACCGAACGCGTACGCGTGAAAGGTCCGCACCAACGGCTCGTGCACGATCCGCCGCGGATCCCCGGCGATCCGCGCCTCGATCCGGTCCCGCAGGGACGCCGCACCCCGGCGACCGAAGGTCAGCACCAGCACCCGCTCGGGATCGGCCCCCTCGAGGATCCGGGCCGCCACCGCCTCGACCAGCGTCGTCGTCTTGCCCGTCCCCGGCCCGCCGATCACCAG
>NZ_JBFAZH010000543.1:0-5219 GCF_040681735.1 Actinoplanes sp. NPDC051633
GGGTGAGCTGCTGCGCGCGGTAGAAGACGTCCTCCACCGAGGTGCGCTCGGGCTCGTATGCACGTACCCAATCGACCGCCATGTTGTGGAAGCGCAGGAAGGCGACGTGCAGCTGCGCGACCACCAGGTTCTCGTCGTTGCGCTGGTCGCCGACCAGCGGCTCGCCCGTGTCGGTGCGCGGCAGGTCGCGGTCCATGTCGTCGACCGGCGGGATGCGCACGCCGAAGGGCACGAACCTGAGCCGGCCGACCGCCAGCTTCGCCCGGTCCTCCTGATACGGCACGACGACCTTCGCCGGGTCGGTCGGCGGCGGTGCGAACGGTCCGTCGCCGTAGAGCGAATCCAGGTTGAGCGCGGGGTTGCGGGCGTTCTTGAGCAGCCGCCTGACCTCGTCCGCGTCCAACGGGGGCAGCGGCACGTCGCGGATGGAGATGACCCCGTCCCCATCGGTCGCGGCGGTCAGGTCGTGGTCGATGAACTGACCCCAGTACGTGTAGACCGGCGGGATCGGCGAGCTGGTGTCCGCGGCCGGCGGCTCCTGATCGATCATCAGGTCGCCCAGGTCGTTCAGGGCGTGCACGGTGAGGTTCACCTCGGCCGCGGTGGCGGCCGGCAGGTGCGCCTCCTGGTCGCCGACGAGTTTGTGGAACAGGTAGTCGAAGTCGGTGGTGCTGTTCTCCCCCTGCGTCGCGTCGCTGAGCTTCGTCCAGCCCAGCTTGGTCAACTGCTCCGCGCCCGGCGCGTCGTCGGCGATCGCGTGTCCGCCGTGCGCCATGTGCGCGATGACTTTGCTTCCGCCATTGGTCTACGCGCGGCGAACGGCGCCGCCCCCAGCCGCCGAAACCCCGCCGCCGCATCACTCAGCAGCGGCAACGCCTCTGCCACGGACCCGTCCCGCAGCAGCCGTTCGGCGTACGCCAACTCCGTCCGCGCCTGCTCGAACGGCCGCGGCTGCCTCGCGTACCCCCGCATCGCCTCGCGGAACCACGTCCTGGCCGCGGCCGGATCGCCGGCCAGCACCGCCCGATGCCGTGCCACCGCCGCGAGGGTGGTGGGCAGGTCACCAGCGCGCCCGGCCAGCCGTTCGAGCTGCTCCCGCGCCCGCTCGGGATGGCCGGCCAGCCGGTAGGCCTCGACCAGATCGGACTCCCACGGCGCCAGGACGGGGTTGCCGACGCCGAACCGCTCGGCCGCCTCGCCGGTCGCCTCCAGGGTCGCGACCGCAGCGGCGGCGTCCATCGCGGCGAGGTGCCGCAGGCCCTGCACCGAGCCGTGCAGGACGCCCATCCCGTGCACGCCGGACGACCCGGCGAGCTGCGCGGCCTCGGCCAGATGGGAAGCCTCGGCCAGATGGGCAGCCTCGGCCAGATGTGCGTCCGCCTCGGCGAAGCGGCCCTGGGCGGACTCGTATCCGGCCAGGACGAGCAGCGCGAAGCCGATCGTGGAGACGTCCCGGAGGGCTCGCGCGCGGACCAGCGCCTCCTCGGCCTGCGCGTACCCGGCCGGCCAGTCACCCGTCGCATGTCGCACCATCGCCGCGAACACCAGCGCTTGCGACAGCGGACCGGACGCACCGGCCCGGCGGGTCGCGTCGGCCACCTGGTCGAGCACCGCCGACGCGTCCGCGGTCTGGTCGAGCCACAGCCGGCACGCGCCGGTCATCGCCAGCTCCTCGGCGTCACGCAGCGGATCCAGGCGGTGCACATAGGACAGTTGGGCGTCGAGGAGCATGCGGCCGTCGGTGATCCGGCCCTCGATCACCAGCGCCTCGCCCAGCAGCAGCCGGGCGCGCTCGCGGGCGCCCCCACCGGGCAGCAGTGTGATGGCCCGGCGGGCGTGGCCCGCGGCCTCGCGCACGCGGCCCTCGATCAACGCCGGGTGCACGGCGGCGCACCACAGGGCGGCGGCCCGGCCCGGGTCGGTGCCGGTGATCTGCTCCGCGGCATGGGCCAGCACCCGCTGGGCGGCGGCCGGGGCACCTCCGTGGCTGAACACCCGGCCGTAGGCGAGCGCGACGTCCGCCCGCAGCCCCGGATCCTCGGTGGCGAGCAACGCCGCGCCGAGCCAGGCCGACGCCTCCGGCAGGTGGCCACCGAGCTGCGCGTCGGCCGCGGCGGCCACGAGCCGGCGTACCCGGGTCGGCTCGTCCGCGGTCAGTTCGGCCGACCGGCGCAGCGCGCGGGCCGACGCGGCACAGCCGGACCGCCGCCGGATCCCGTCCGCGGCCGCCTCGAGCTCGGCGGCGGCCTCGTCGTCGGGGCCGGTCAGCTCGGCCGTCCGATACCAGGCGCGACTCTCGCCGGCGGCGCCGGTGGCGAGCGTGTCGTAGACCCGGCGGCGCTCGGCCGGCGTGGCGATCGCCCGCGCGGCCGCGCACAACAGCGGAGGCGCGGGTTCGACGCCCGCATCGCCGGGTGCGGCCAGGGCGGCGGCGAGCACGGCCGTCCGCTCCGCCGGCGGCAGCTGGGCGACGCGAGCCCCGAAGGCGGTCAGCAGTCCGGCGCCCAGCGGCAGCGGATCGGGCAGCGCGGCGGTGCCGGCCAGCTGGTCGTCGGTGAGCGTGTCGGCCAGCTCGGTCAGCGCCAGCGGATTTCCGCCGGTCGCCACCCACAGCTCGGCGCCGACCGCGGGGGCGACCCGGCCGGGCCGCAGCCGCTCGAGCAGCTCGCCGGTGGCGGCGCGGTCCAGGCCGCCGAGGAACACCACGTCGAGCCCGGCCGCGGCGAACTCGGGCGGCAGTGGGTCACGGGCCGCGAAGACCAGGCCGACCGCGTCGCTCTCGACCCGTCGCGCCGCGAAGAGCAGGGCGCCCGCCGAGGGCGGATCGATCGCACCGGCGTCGTCGACGACCACCAGCACCGGCTCCCGTTCCGCCGCGGCGGTCAGCAGGGTGAGAGTGGCCATGCACACCGGGTACGCGTCGACCTGCCCGGGCGATCCGGCCGGGCCGCTCAGCGCGAGCGCCGCCCCCAGCGCCTCCGCCTGCGGCCGGGGCAGCGCCGGAAGCCGTGGCAGCAACGGGCGCAGCAGGTCGCCGAGCGCGGCGAAGGGCAACGCCGCCTCGGCCGCCAGCCCGGTCGTGGCCAGCACGGTCGTGTCGCGGGCGCGGGACACCAGGCGAGCCAGCAGCGCGGTCTTGCCGATGCCGGGCTCGCCGGTCAGCGCCAGCGCGCCGCCGTGCCCCTGGGCGAGGCGCATCGTCAGCGCGTCCAGCCGGCGCTGCTGAGCGGCCCGGCCGGCCAGCGCCGACCCGCTCGCCCCCACCCGAAACGGCATCTTCGCCTCCCGGTCTCGACGGTGCCGCCGAAAACCGAGCCTGACCAGCGATCTCGATGGCAGATCTCGGACGTGACCGGTAACGGACAGTCAGTGGCCTCGTCGCCGTTTTGAGGCCGCCATCCGCTTTGCCAGGGTTTGACGGTAGGGACGGACACGTATCGACGTCACCCTCTATGCTGCACCGACTCTTCAGCCGTGCCTCCTGAAAGGACACACCGATGCAGCACACCCCTGCCCGGCGACTGCTCGCCGGGCTGGCGGTCGCGGGGGCCGTGATCGGCATGAGCTCCGCGCCGGCGTTCGCGGCTCCGAAGGCCGCCGACATCGCGATCATCCTCACCGATGTCACCGTGCCGATCGGCGAGACCGGCGCTCTGTTCGGCCCCCTGTTCTACGCGGACGAGCAGGTTTCGGTCGAGGACCCGACGATCACGTACGAGCTGAGCGACGGCCTGACCGGTGTGCGCCTGTCCGAGGGTGACGGCGTCGGCGACTGCGAGAGCGCGTCGCCGACCAAGCTGGTGTGCTCGTCCTGGATGCCACTGGAGATCGGCCCCGAGCTCTTCGGTGGTTACTTCGACGCCGCCCTGGTCGCCGGCGAGACGGCCGAGCCCGGTGCCACCGGCACCGTGACGGCCACCTTCTCCGGCACGGACCTCGACCCGGTCACCTCGCAGTTCAAGGTGCGCGTCGCCGAGGCCGTCGACCTGACGGCCGGTGCACCGACGACGGTGCAGGCTTCGCCGGGGCAGTCCTTCGACACCACGTACGCCGTCAGCAACAGCGGCGACAAGGCGATCAACGGCCCCTCCGCGTTCTTCTTCAACGACTGGGCCTTCGAGTCTGACGAGCAGTACAGCAACTGCCTCTACGCCGACGGCGAGCTGCAGTCCTGCACGTTCGACGAGACCCTCGAGCCGGGCTCCTCGTGGGAGACCACGATGTCGTACAAGCTGCGGGCCGACACGATGGCGCCGGGTCACGAGGCCGGCGAGGCCCGCTGGGTGACCGAGGCCGAGCTCGAGGACTTCTACCAGTACGCCGAGCAGCTCGGTGTCGAGAAGGGCACCCCGGGCACCGGCGACGAGCTCTCGCTGGACGAGGCGGCGGCCAAGAGGGCGCAGCGCGCGCCGCAGGCCGACAAGAACCCCGAGGACAACTGGAGCTACGTCGACGTCGAGGTCACCGGCAAGAACGGTGCCGACCTGGCCGCCGTCGGCAGCGCGGTGACCGGCAAGGCCGGCGACGAGGTGAAGGCCACCGCGGGTGTCCGCAACGTCGGCAAGGCCACCGTCGACCTCTCCCGCGCCGGCTTCCCGGCCGCGGTGACGCAGGTGCAGGCGCCGGAGGGCACCAGCTTCGTGGCCGCGCCGGACGTCTGCGCCGAGCGTGAGGGTCGGCCGTACATCTACGAGTGCTACTCCGACTACATCTTCAAGGCCGGCGAGGAGGAGACGTACGAGTTCGTGCTGCACATCGACCGCGTCGTGCCGAACGCCAAGGGCCTCGTCGCGGTCAACGAGCCGTGTGAGTGCGAGCGTTTCACCGGCGACATCAACAAGGCCAACAACCGGGCCGCGATCCTGGTGAACAAGACCGCCGGCAACGGTGGCGGCACCGGCGGTGGTGACGGCGGCGACGACCCGACCCTGCCGATCACCGGCCCGGCCGGCGCATCCCTTGCCGTGGGCGGGCTGGTGCTGCTGGGCCTCGGCGCGGCGGCCGTCATGTTCACCCGGCGTCGGCGGCCGGCCGTCAAGAGCTGAGAAGCTGAACGGGCGCGCCCGGCAGGCGGATCGAGAAGGTCGATCCGCCCGCCGGGGACGCCCCGACGTCGACGTGGGCCCCCGGGGCGGGGGGCCCGGTTGGGGCTATTACCAGGTATACCCCGCCAGCCCCCGCCCCCGCCAGGCCCCGGGGGGGCGCCCCCCCCCCGTGTG
>NZ_JBFAZH010000544.1:0-5198 GCF_040681735.1 Actinoplanes sp. NPDC051633
AGATATTTCTTTAAAAATCTTTTTAAATTTATATTTAGTATTTCTATTTAATTTTCCCCATTCACTTTCATCAAACAGTAAAGCCATAACTGTATCGCCGGCGGCTACGCCGGCGACCGCGGCGGGCACCCCAAGTGGGTGGCGGTTCTCGGGTACGGCGCGTCCGCGCTGAGCCGTCTCGCGATGCTGCCCGCGGCCGGCTTCGCGGCGATCACCGCCGTCATCACCGCCGACCGGCTCGGCAAGGGCCTGCGCACCGCGCCGCGCGACGCGCTGATCGCCGAGTCGTCGGACCCGAGCATGCTGGGCCGCTCGTTCGGCGTGCACCGCACCCTCGACACGATCGGCGCCGCGATCGGCCCACTGGTCGCCTTCGCGCTGCTGGCCGCCGTGCCGGGCAGTTACGAGTCGATCTGGGTGGTGTCGGCCGCCTTCGCGTTCGTCGGTGTGGCGGTCCTGGTGCTGTTCGTGCCGAACCTGCGCACCGCCGCCGGCACCGCCCGCGTGGGCCTGCGCCGCGCGATGCGAGAGATCAGCGGCCGCAAGCTGCGCCGCCCGCTGATCGCCGCCGGCATCCTGGGCCTGCTGACCGTGGGCGACGGCTTCCTCTACCTGTCACTGCAGGACCGCGACGGCTTCGCCGCGGTCTACTTCCCCCTGCTGTACGTGGGCACCAACATCGCCTACCTGGCGCTCGCGATCCCGATGGGCCGCCTCGCCGACCGGGTGGGCCGCGGCAAGGTGCTGGTGGCCGGGCACGGCGCGCTGTTCGCCTGCTACCTGCTGGCCGCGCTGCCGGCCGGCGGGGCCGCGCTGACGATCGTCGTCCTGCTGCTGCTCGGCGTCTTCTACGCGACCACCGACGGCGTGCTGCCGGCCCTGATCAGCAAGCTGGTCCCGGCCGAGACACGGGGGAGCGGCATCGCGGCCGCGCAGACCGTCGTGGCACTGGCCCGCTTCACGTCCTCGGTCTGCTTCGGTCTGTTGTGGGCAGTCCAGGGCCCGGGCCGGTCGCTGCTGCTCTTCGGGGCTCTGCTTGCCGCCGCGGTGCCGGTGGCGGCCTGGCTGCTGCGCGGCATCGACCGGGCGGAGGTCGCGGCGTGACGGTCCGGCTGCGGGTCACGCTGCTCGCCGCGATCCTGGTGGTCGCCCTGGTCGGCGCCGGTGGTTACGTGTGGAAGGCGCGGCAGGACCAGAGCGCGGCGCTCGCCGCGGCGCCGGCGGTCGCGAAGGGCGGGGATCTGGCCGCGCTGCGGACCCAGCCGCACCTGGTCTTCCGCAACACCGCGCTGGGCGCGGACTACGGTCACGTCGCGGTGGTGCCGCTGAGCGCTCCGGACGGTACGCGTACGTTCACCCCGGCCGACTGCGAGCGGGTGTACGCCACCGCGGCGGACGCGATCTGCCTGTCCGCCGACCGTGGGCTGGTGACCACCTACAGGGCGCAGTTGCTCGACAGCTCCTGGACGCCGCAGCGGGATCTGCCGCTGACCGGGCTGCCCAGCCGCGCCCGGCTGTCCCGCGACGGCTCGCTGGCCGCGACGACCACGTTCGTCTTCGGTGACTCGTACGCCAATCCCGGTCAGTTCTCGACGCGGACGCTGGTGACGCGCACGGATGGCGAGGTGGTGGGTGACATCGAGAAGTTCACGCTCGTCGTCGACGGCAAGGTGGTCACGCGGGCGGACAAGAACCTGTGGGGTGTCACCTTCGTCGACGACGACAAGTTCTACGCCACCGCGGCCTCGAACAAGCAGACCTGGCTGGTCGAGGGCAGCCTGACGAAGCGGACGGTAACCGCGCTGCGGGGCGACGCCGAATGCCCGTCGCTGTCGCCGGACGGCACCCGCGTCGCGTTCAAGAAGCACGGCGACCTACCGGCCGGGAAGTGGCGGCTCGCCGTCTACGACCTGCGGACCAAGCAGGAGACCATGCTCGCCGAAACCAACAGCGTCGACGACCAGGTCGAGTGGCTCGACGACAAGACCGTGGTCTACGGCCTCCCGCGCGACGCACCGGGCACGGCCACCAGCGATGTGTGGGCGGTGCCGGCGGACGGTTCCGGCGCGCCCCGCACGCTGATCCACGACGCCTGGTCGCCGGCGGTGGTCCGATGACCGAGATCCCGCGCGAGGACCTGCTCGTCTACCTGGCCGGCACGCCGTACGACGGCCCGGCCGGCACCGACCGGCACATCGCCGATGAGCTGTCCCGGCTGACCCCGGTCCTCTTCGTCGACCCGCCGACATCCGCGCTGACCCGCCTGCGCAACCCGGAGATCGCCCGGGACCAGCCGACGCTCACCACCGTGCGGCCCGGGCTGGCCCGCCTCTCGCCGCGGGTCGCGCCCGGCATGTACCGCCCGGGCACCCATCTTCTGATGCCGCCGCTGATGCGCCGTGCCATCCGCAAGGCCGTCGACGAGCTCTGCGGCCCGGGGGACCGGCCGGTCGCCGCGCTCGTCAGCACCCGGGTCGAGGATCTGCTGCACGCGGTGCCGGCACGACGCACGGTGTTCTACGCCACCGACGATCTGGTGGCCGGCGCCGATCTGATCGGCATCCCCCGTGACCGGCTGGCCGCGCAGGAGGCCGCGACCCTCCACCGCGCGGAGGCGATCGCCGTGGTCTCCCAGTCCCTGGTGGACAAGTATGCCGAGATGGGCCACGCCGCGACCATGCTGCCGAACGGGTGCGCGCCGGGCGCGTACGCCGGGGTCGACGAGGCGCAGGTGCCCGCGGACGCCATCCTGTCCGGCCCGGTCGCCGGTTTCGTGGGCTACGTCAACGACCGGATCGACCTGGACCTGCTGGAGGCGGTGGCCGACACCGGCTCCTCGCTGCTGATCGTCGGACCGGTCGCGCCCGGCTACCAGTCCGAGCGGTTCACGGCGCTGGCCTCCCGGCCGAACGTCCGGCACACCGGGCCGAAGCCGTTCGCCGACCTGCCCGGCTATCTGCGCGTCATCGACGTCGGCCTCACCCCGTATGCGGACACCGCGTTCAACCGGGCCAGCTTCCCGCTGAAGACGCTGGAATACCTGGCCGCCGGGCGGGACGTGATCGCCACCCCGCTGCCCGCCAACGAGTGGCTCGGCACCGACCTCATCACGGTCGCGGCCGGCCCGCAGGCGTTCGCGGAGGCCACCGTCAAGGCACTGGGCCATTCCCGCACCGACGACCTGGCCGGGCGCCGCCGGGCCTTCGCGGCGCGGCACAGCTGGACCAACCGGGCCCGAGCCCTCGCCGGCCTCGCCGCGCTGACCAAGGGAGCCGCCGCGTGAAGATCCTCGTCTACCCGCACGCCATGGAGATCGGCGGCAGCCAGCTCAACGCCATCGAGCTGGCCGGCGCGGTCCGCGACCTCGGCCACGAGGTGGCCGTGGTGGGTGAGCCGGGCAGGCTGGTCGAGCTGGTCACCAAGCTGGGCCTCGAGCACGTGCCGCTGCCCGCCGAGCGGCGCCGGCCGTCGCCGTCGGTCGCCCGCGGCCTGCGGGCGCTGGTTCGTTCCCGCGAGTTCGACATCGTGCACGGGTACGAGTGGCCGCCCGCCCTGGAGGCCGCGGCCGGCACGTTCGGCACCCGGGGCGCCGCCGTGTGCACGGTGATGTCGATGGCCATCGCGCCGTTCCTGCCGCGCACCATGCCGCTGGTCGTGGGCACCCGCGCGCTGCAGGAGCACACCGCCGCGCTCCGGCCCGGCCCGGTGTATCTCATCGAGCCGCCGGTCGACGTCGACGCCAACGCGCCCGACCATCCGGTCGACGAGTTCCGGCGGACCTACGGACTGGACCGCGACGACACGGTCGTGGACATCGGCGTGGTCTGCCGGCTGGTGCCCGAGCTCAAGCTGGAGGGCGTGCTCACCGCGATCGACGTGATCGGTGAGCTCGCCGCCGCCCGGCCGGTCCGGCTGACCGTGGTGGGCGACGGGACCGCCCGCGACGAGGTCGAGCGGCGCGCGGCCGCGGCCAACGACCGTGCCGGGCGGCGGGCGGTCGTGCTCACCGGGGAGCTGCGCGATCCGCGGCCCGCGTACGCCGCCGCCGACGTGATGCTCGGCATGGGTGGGTCGGCGCTGCGCTCGCTGTCGTTCGGCCGGCCGCTCGTCGTGCAGGGCGAGCGCGGCTTCTGGGAGCTGCTGACCCCGGACACCGTGGACCTGTTCCTGCAACAGGGCTGGTACGGCCTCGGCGACGGCACCGGTGGCGCCGACCGGCTGGCCGGACACCTGACCCGCCTGCTCGACGACGCGCCGCTGCGCGACAAGCTCGGCCAGTTCGGCCGTGACCTCGCCGTCGAGCGGTTCAGCCTGCAGCAGGCCGCCCGGACCCAGGTGGAGATCTATCGGCGCGCGGTCGCCGAGCGCCGGCCGGGGGTCGTGGACGGCCTGCGCTCGGGCGCCGGGCTGGTGGCGTACAAGGTGAACCGCCGCCTCGAGGCCCGCCGCGGCACGCAGCGCCGCGACGACTTCAACGCCGCGACGCTCGCGCAGGCCTCGATCAAGCGCTAGGCAACCGGTCAGCCGACCCCGGTCTCCTGAGCCGTCCGCCTAGGAGGCCTGGCCGACGGCCACGTCGGCCAGCCAGATGTCGGCCAGGTCGCTGAGGGGCACCTCGAGAGCCTGGCTGAGGCCGACGACGGTGCCGAACGCCGGTGCCGGGAGGCGGCCCGCCTCGATCTTGCGCAGCGTCTCGGGGGAGATGCCGGCCGCCAGGGCCACCTCGACGAGGCTGCGCCCGGCCCGCGCCGCGCGGAGGGCGACTCCGAGGCGCCGGCCTGCTGCGATCTGTTCGGCGGTGAGCGGTTGGCGAACCATGCCAGCAGGATATCCCGCCGGAGCCTCCGCGAACCGACGTGGTATAAAAATACCGGGTACGGAGAGGGAGGGTGTCGTGATCGAGCTCAAGTCCGCCGACGAGATCGGCCGAATGGCGGTGGCCGGCCGATTCGTCGGCGAGCTGCTGGCCGAGCTGAGCGGTGTCGCCGCGGTCGGTGTCAACCTGATGGACCTCGAGCACCTGGCCCGCCGCCGGATCAAGGAACGCGGCGCCGAATCCTGCTACTGGGACTATGCCCCGTCGTTCGGCCGCGGCCCGTTCCGCAACGTGCTGTGCCTGTCGGTCAACGACGCGGTGCTGCACGGCCTGCCCCACGACTATGTGCTGCGCGACGGTGACGTGCTCAGCATCGACATGG
>NZ_JBFAZH010000545.1:0-5196 GCF_040681735.1 Actinoplanes sp. NPDC051633
CCGGCGTCGCCCCGCTGCGACGCCGGCCCTGCCACCATTCGGGGAGGAGCCACGGGGGGGCCGTGCCCCGCCCCGTTGCGAGCCGCCCGGGGGGCGAGGCGGCCCGCGCGGAAAGTCAACCGTCGTGCCGGTCCGCCACCTGCTGGTCGAGGACCGCACGCAGCGCCCGCATCGCGAAATACAGCCCGGTCTTCACGGTCTCGACGGGCACGTTGCGCACCCGGGCCGCCTCCTCGAGGGAGACGCCGCGGTAGAACAGCTCGACCAGGATGTCGCGGTGGGTGCCCGCGAGCTCGTCCATCGCCGCGATGACGGTGGTCGGCGGCGTCGGGGTCCCGTATGGAGGATGCTGCTTCGGCGTCCACACCGGCGGCCGGTCGTCGAGGCCGGCGGGCGCGAGGCGCTCACCGTCGGCGATGACGGCGCGGGCGATGAGTACGAGCCATGCGCGCACCGCGGCCGGTCGCTGCGGATAACGCGACGGATCCTGCGCGGCGCGGTAAAGGGTTTCCTTGACGACCGAGTCGGCGGTGGACTCGTCGCCGTCGGTCAGCCGCAGCACGTACTCCCGCAGCCCGCCCCGATGGGGCCCGACGAGAAGCTCGAAGGCGGCGGCCGCCCGAGCCTCGGCCGCACTGACGGCAGCGCTGCGACGCGTCGGTGCGAACAGATCGGCGTGCGCCGGCGTGCGACTGTGCTGACCGGGTTGGCTGTGCTGGGCGTGCTTGGGCTGGCCGGGCAGGTTGGACTGGCCGGGCAGGCTGGACTGGCCGGGCGCGTTGCTCGAGTCGGGCGCCGGCCGGTCGGCGGCGTGGCGACCCATATGCGTCTCCCCCTCTCGGTCCGGGCTCATCGGATTCCATCGTGGTGCTGATGCCCGTACCCGGACACGGGAGAAGTACCCGGATCACTACCCGTGTTCGAGGAAGATGCATTGACAGTGGTAATTGTTCACTCACCGTGGGCGGCTGAATGGTGTCAAAAGTGGCCCACCAGCCGGTTCCAGCTAGGTGTATGCACCCTTACGCACGCATGGTGACATTGCGTGGCGGGTGCCATGCGGACAGAGAGTTAAGAAAAATCGGGTAGCTTCCGGGTAGTTCCACGGTGTCCACTGGAGGGCGTCAGCGCCATATTCGACGCCGGAAGGGAGTGACCATGTGCCAGCACGTGCCGCCCTGCCCGGGCGCGGCGGATTCCGACCATGACGCCGCGCGGGTCGTCGCGACGCACCCGGAGCAAGGCTGGAGCCTGCTCTGCAACGGGGTGGTGACCTTCGATGACACCGGCGAGCTCCTGCCCGACGGCCGCGCCGTCGCGCCGCACCCGCCGGAGATCCGGCAGCGGAGCGCTGTCCTCGCCTGACCGACCGCATAGCGCCCGTCCCCGGGTGGACGGACCAACCATTAAGTTGCTCTCTATGAGCACCGCCACGACCGCGCGCGGTCATCTGGGTAACGTGCCTGCCGAGGTGACCAGTTTCGTAGGTCGGCGGCAAGAAGTGACCCAGATCCGGCGGCTGCTGTCCACCAGCCGCCTGGTCACGCTGACCGGCGCCGGCGGTGTCGGCAAGACGCGCCTGGCCCAGCGGGTCGGCGGCGACATGCGGCGGGCCTTTCCCGACGGCGTGTGGTTCGTCGAGCTGTCCGAGCTGCGCGACCCCGACCTGCTCGCGGTCACCGTCGCCGAGACCCTGGGCATCCGCGAGGAGTCGGTCAGCGCCGACGCCCCCGGGCTGGCCCGGTTTCTGGCCGACCAGCAGGCGTTGATCGTCCTGGACAACTGCGAGCAGCTGATCGGCCCGTGCGCGGATCTGGCCGCGCTGCTGCTGCGCCGCTGCCCCGAGATCCGCATCATGACGACCAGCCGGCAGGCGCTGAGCGTCGCCGGCGAGGCGACCCTGACCGTGCAGCCGCTGTCGGTGCCCGACCCGGACGTCCCGGTCACCGCAGCCGAGCTGGCCCGCATCGAGTCGGCCACCCTCCTGGTCGAGCGCGCCGCGGCGGTGCAGCCGGGCTTCGAGATGACCGAGGAGAACGCGGGCACGATCGCCCGGCTCTGCCAGGCCCTGGAGGGCGTGCCGCTGGCCATCGAGCTGGCCGTGGCGCGGCTGCGGGCGCTGAGCCTGGACCAGATCCTCGACCGGCTCACCGACCGGTTCCGGCTGCTGACCAGCGGCGCCCGCAACGCGCCGGCCCGGCAGCAGACGCTGCGCGCGCTGATCGACTGGAGCTGGGAGCTGTGCTCGGCGCCGGAGCGTACCCTCTGGGCCCGCCTCTCGGTCTTCTCCGGCGGCCTCACGCTGGACGCCGCGGAGCAGGTCTGCGCCGACGAGACGCTGCCGGCACCCTCCATGCTGGACCTGATCGCGTCCTTGGTGGACAAGTCGGTGCTGACCCGGATCGGCGACGACGGGCAGGCGCGCTACCGGATGCTCGAGGTGGTCCGCGAGTACGGCGCGATGCGGCTCGCCGAGGCCGGCGACCAGGCGCGGCTGGCCGAGTTGCACTGTGGCTACTACGCCGCCCTCGCCCACTACGGCGACCGGCATTGGGTGAGCCCCGACCAGGCCGCGCTGATGCAGCGGTTGCGGCAGGAGCAGGCCAACCTGCGGGTGGCGCTGGAGTGGACGGTTCGCGAGGGCCCCGCCGAGCGGGCCCTGCGGTTCGTCGCCGACCTGGAGAACCACTGGACGCTCCGCGGCTTCCTCTCCGAAGGGCGGCACTGGCAGGACCGGGCGCTGGCGATGCCCTCGCCCACGGTCACCCGGGCCCGGGTGCGGCTGCTCCGGTCGGCCGCGTGGATCGCCATCGTGCAGGACGACGGCGAGCGCGGGGAGCGGTTCCTGGCCGAGGCCCGGCGGCTGGTCGCCGACCTGCCGCCCTCGATCGAGCTCGCCTATCTCCCGCTGATCGAGGGCAACCTCGCGATGTTCCGCGGCGACCTGGCCGAGGCGCTGACCCTCTTCCAGACGGCGCACGACGTGTTCCGCCGGTTCGGCGCCCGCAGCGGTGAGATGTGGACGCTCGCCTGCCTGGGCCTTACCCGCGGCTTCTCGGGCCGGCCGTCCGACGGATACCCCGACCTCATCGCCTGCCGCGACATGGGCGAGGCCGAGGGCGAGGTGTGGTGGCGCTCGTTCGCGCTGTGGGCGCTGAGCGTGTTGCACTGGCAGGACGGCGACAACGCCGGCGCCACCGCCGCCGCGAAGGAGAGCCTGCAGGTCCGCAAGCCGGTCGAGGGCGAGCAGTTCGGCGTGGGCCTGTCGGTCGAGTCGCTGGCCTGGATCGCCGGCAGCGAGCAGCGTGACCAGCGGGCCGCCCGGCTGCTCGGCGCGTCGCTGCGGATGTGGCAGGCCATGCACACGTCCCTGGCGTCCTTCCGCAGCCTGTCGAAATTCCACGACGACACCATGGCGGCGGTACGCGCCCGGATGGGCGAGCGCGCCTTCGAGTCGGCGCTGCGCCGTGGTGCGGCGATGAGCACGGCCGACGCGGTGGCGCTCGCGCTGGAGAGCGCGGCGCCGGCCGGCCGCACGCCGGCCCAGCGCACCTCGACCGACGGCTCCGGGCTGACCAAGCGGGAGCGCCAGGTGGCGGCGCTGATCGCGGACGGGCTGAGCAACCGCGAGATCGCGGCCCGGCTGGTGGTGGCGCAGCGGACCGCCGAGGGCCATGTCGAGAACATCCTGTCGAAGCTGGGCTTCACCTCGCGGGCCCAGGTGGCGGGCTGGCTGGCCGCGCAGAACTCGGATAATTCCTGACGCCGGCTGTCAGCCTCTCCGGGCAGGATTCCCCTTGCACATCACGTTCGTTGGAGGAAGACATGCCTGGTTTCGCCACGCTGGCGATGTTCAATCTCGATGCCGATGACCCGGCCGGACTGGCCGCGTTCTATGCCGCCGTGCTGGGCTGGGAGGTGCTGCACAGCGAGGAGGAGTACGCGATGATCGGCGACGGCTCGGTCAGCGTCGGCTTCGGCAAGGTCCCCGGCTACTCGGGCCCGGGCTGGCCGGCGGAGTCCGCGCCGAAGCGTTACCACCTCGACTTCTACGTCGAGGAGCTGGACAAGGCCGAGGAGCAGGCGCTGGCCCTGGGCGCGACGAAGGCGACGGAACAGCCGGCGCCGGACCGGTACCGGGTGCTGCTCGACCCGGGTGGGCATCCGTTCGACATCTGCCTCAAGTCGTAACACCCTGATCATCGGCCGCGCCCGGGCGCTGCTCGCGCCGGAGGCCTTGCCAGCGCTCGAGCCGGTCGGTGATCGCCTGCTCGTATCCGTTGGTGGTGGGCTGGTAGAACCGTTGCCGCTCGACGCCGTCGGGGAAGTAGTCCTGGCCGGAGAAGCCCTCGGGGGTGTCCGGGTCGTACCGGTACTCCTTGCCGTACCCGAGTTGCTTCATCAGTCGGGTGGGGGCGTTGAGGATGTGGGCGGGCGGCATGAGTGACCCGGTCTGCTTCGCGGAGCGCATCGCGGCGGTCAGGCCGCGGTAGACGGCGACCGACTTCGGGGCGGTGGCGAGGTAGACGACCGCTTGCGCGATCGCCAGTTCGCCCTCGGGGGAGCCGAGACGCTCGTACACGTCCCAGGCGGCGAGGGCCTGATGGATCGCCTGCGGGTCCGCGAGCGCGATGTCCTCGCCCGCGAATCGGACGAGTCTGCGGGCGATGTAGAGGGGATCCTCACCGCCGTCGAGCATCCGCGCGAGCCAGTACAGGGCCGCGTCGGGGTCGGATCCGCGCATCGCCTTGTGCAGCGCGGAGATCAGGTTGTAGTGCGACTCCTGGGTCTTGTCGTACAGCGGGGCCCGCTTCTGCACGAGCCGCGCCAGCGCCACCGTGTCCAGCGGCTCGGTGCCGGGGGGCAGGGTGAGGATCTGCTCCACCAGGTTGAGCAGGTACCGGCCGTCGCCGTCGGCCAGAGCGATCAGCGAACCCGTGGCACCCGCGTCCACGGGCAGGGTGCGGCCGGTGAGCCGCTCGGCACGATCGATGAGGGTACGCAGGGCGGTGTCGTCCAGGCGGCGGAGCACGAAGACCTGGCACCGGGAGAGCAGGGCGCCGTTGAGCTCGAAACTGGGGTTCTCGGTCGTGGCGCCGACGAGCACGATCGTGCCGTCCTCGACGTAGGGCAGGAAGCTGTCCTGCTGGGCGCGGTTGAAGCGGTGGATCTCGTCGACGAACAGCAACGTGCCCT
>NZ_JBFAZH010000546.1:0-5192 GCF_040681735.1 Actinoplanes sp. NPDC051633
GACCCAGGGAGGCGGCGCCGGCACAACCAGCTTGTCCGCTTTGTCCATCGGGGTCAGTTTGGCCGGCAGCTCGACCTTCTCCTGGGCCTGCTTCGCCTCTTGGGCCTGCTTCGCCGACTTTACGGACGTCTCCCCCTCGGTGTGGAAACGGCCTCCGATCAACGCGAGATACGTCAAAAGCATGGTGAGCGCCAGCGCGACCAGCGAGAACCGCCGACGCCGGGCCGTCGCAGCCACGCTGTACAGCACCAGCGGAAGCGCCAGATCGATCAGTTGGAACTTGGTGTCGTACGCCAGATGCCCGAGCGTACCGACGCCGGTGAGAACGAGCGCCGCAACGGGATGCTGCTGCCTGAGCAGCACGCCGACAACGATCAATGCGGTGAGCAGCCACCACGGGTAGTCCCCGGGGAGTTGCGCCCGGTCCAGGAAGCTCGTCGTGTCGCCGGGCTTGGTCGCGCCCAGGCGCCAGGTCACGAGTCCGGGCCCCAGCGTCGACACCAGCAACGCGAGCGCCAGAGCAGCGTCGGTCATCAGGCGGCGCGGCACGAACCTCGGCATCCCCCCATCGTAGGAAGCCAAGCCGCCAGCGGCGTCAGACTCTGGTGCTACATCCGCGGTACCGGCGGCGCCGCGATTACCGACCCGGGTCTGACGATTCGGTCCGGCAGAACGGCCACCGTGAAGCCATGAGAAAGACAACGTCCACAATCGTTCTCACCGCGATGTTGACCGTCGGGATCGCCGGATGCACCGGCGGCTCACCCGGTGGATCCGCCAATCCGTCCGCGTCCGCCTCAGCCAACCGGCAACAACTACTCGCCCTCGCCCAGGACTGGGTCAAATGCATGCGTGACAACGGCATGCCCCGGATGCCGGACGCGGAAGTCACCCCGGAGGGCTACCTCAGCTTCCCGCCGCGTGGCGGATACGAGTGGAAGAGTGACCTGGAAAAACATCCCGGAATCATCGACAAGTGCAAGTCATTCGAGGACAAATATCCCGCGAACGCCTTCCGGCCGAAGGAGCAGGTCTCTCCGGAGGATCTGCGCAAGCTCACCGAGTACGCCAAGTGCTTCCGCCAACACGGCTTCCCGGATTTCCCCGACCCGGACAAGAGCGGCACCTTCGACTTCACCGGCACATCGCTGGCCAACGGCACCTCGAACCGCAAGCGGGACGTCGCGGACGAAGCCTGTAAGCACCTCTGGGACGGTCCGATCAAGGTCACCGGCGGCGGGGGCAAGAAATGAGGCGCCGGCGCGCAACCGGCGCGGTCCTCGCGGTCGCCGTGGCCGCTCCGCTGACCGCCGGCGTCGCGTACGCCACCCGCGCCGAACCGAACGCCGCCGAGGCGCCGGTCGCCGCGATCGCGACCGGCAGCGCCGAGGTCACCAAGGGCACGCTCACCGAGCAGACGCAGCTCAGCGGCGTACTCGGCTACGCCGGCACCTACACCGTCGACCACCAGGGCGCGCCGGGAGTGCTCACCGCCGCGCCCCACCCGGGTGCCACGATCGGCCGCGGCGGCGTTCTCTACCGGGTGGCCGACGCCCCGGTCCGCCTGCTGCTCGGTGCCGTCCCGGCCTACCGCGATTTCGGGTACGGCATGAGCAACGGCCCGGACGTGCGCCAACTCGAGCAGAACCTGGTCGCGATGGGCTTCGACCCGCACCGGCGGATCACCGTGGACCGGCACTTCAGCAGCACCACCGCCGCGGCGATCCGTCGTTGGCAGGCGTCCTGGGGCCGCAGGTCCTGGCAGCGCACCGGACGGCTCGCCCAGGGTGAGGTCGCCTTCCTGGCCGCGCCGCTGCGGGTCACCGCAAGCCCGATCCGGGTCGGCGCCGCCGTGGCGCCCGGGGCGACTGTGCTCACCGGCACCTCGACAACCCGGGCGGTGATCGCCACGCTGGACACCTCCCAACGCGGCAGCGTACGCGTCGGCAACCAGGTGGAGGTCTCGCTGCCGGACACCGACCCGATCGCCGGGCGGGTCACCGAGATCGGGCAGGTGGCGACGGTGGCCGCCGGGGAGGACAACAACGGCCAGCAGGGACCACCGGACCCTGATCAGGCGACGGTCCCGCTCACCATCGCGATCCGCCCGCCCCGCGGCTTCGGCCTGGACCAGGCGCCGGTCAGCGTCGACATCGTCACCGGCGAGCGCCGCGACGTGCTGCTGATCCCGATCGCCGCCCTGCTCGCCCGGCCTGGTGGCGGCTACCAGGTCCGCCTGGCCGACGGGTCGGCGGTCCCGGTGACGCCGGGCGTCTTCGACGAGAACTCCGGCCAAGTGGAGATCACCGAAGGTCTCAGCGTCGGCCAGCAGGTGGAGGTGCCGGCGTCATGACCGACTGCACCGAACGGGGCACAGCATGACGGCGGTCCTGGAACTGATCGAGGCGCGTAAGGTCTACCCCGGCACCCCGCCGGTGGAGTCCCTGCGCGGCGTCACCCTCACCGTGCACAGCGGCGAACTGGTCGCGGTCGCCGGACCGTCCGGCTCCGGCAAGACCACATTGCTCAACCTCGCCGCCGGCCTGGACCGCCCGTCCAGCGGCTCGGTCCGGATCACCGGCCACCCGGTCGAGAAGCTACGAGACCGGCAACTATCCGGCGTACGCGCCCACCGGCTCGGCGTCGTCTTCCAGCAGTTCTTCCTCCTCGAACGGCTCAGCGCCGCGGAGAACGTGGCGACCGGCCTGCTCTACCGCGGCGTGCCGGCAGCCGTTCGCCGCCGGGCCGCGCGCGCCGCCCTGGATCGGGTCGGCCTGAGCCATCGCACCGACTTCCCGGCCGCGCACCTCTCCGGCGGAGAACGCCAACGGGTGGCGATCGCCCGCGCGCTGGTCGGCCGGCCCGCCGTGGTGCTCGCCGACGAACCCACCGGCAACCTGGACTCGGCCACCGGAGCGGGCATCATCGCCCTGCTCACCGAACTCAACGCCGACGGGGTGACCATCGTGGTGATCACACACGACGACCGGGTCGCCGCAGCCATGCGGCGACGCGTCGACCTGCACGACGGCCAGGTCGTCCACGACAGCGGCGGTGCCTCGTGAAGTCCCGGCTGCGGACCGCCGACCTATTGCCGGTCAGCACCGTGGGCCTGCGGTCGCGGCCCGGCCGGGCGGCGCTCTCCGTCCTCGGGGTGGCGATCGGCATCGCGGCCATGGTCTCGGTGCTCGGCGTTACCCGGTCCAGCCAGTCGGACGTGCTGGCCCGCATCGACCGGCTCGGCACCAACCTGCTCACCGTGGCGAACGGCAAGAAGCTGGGCGGCGAGGAGGCCGAACTACCGATCACCGCGGGCACCGCGGTCGCCCGTACCGACGGGGTGCTCACCTCGGCCGCCACCGCGACGCTGGACGTGCCCGTCTACCGCAACGATCGGATCCCGACCGGCCACACCGGCGGCCTGTCGGTCCGGGTCACCGACCCGAAACTGCTCGATACCCTCGACGGCACACTGCTGCACGGCCGGTTCCTGGACGGCGCGCTGACCCGATACCCGACGGTGGTGCTCGGCCACTACGCCGCCGGCGTGCTGGGCATCCCCGACGTCACCGGCCAGCCACGGGTTTACCTCGACGACCACTGGTACACCGTGGTCGGCATCCTGGCACCGGTCGAACTCGCCCCCGAACTGGACACCTCGGCGCTGATCGGCGCACCGGCCGCAACCGCCCACTTCGGCTACGCGGGCAACCCCACCCGGATCTTCGTACGAGCGCAGACCGAGCGCACCGACGAAGTCGCCGGGCTGCTCGGCCGGGCCAGCAACCCGGTCCATCCGGAGGAGGTCGCGGTGAGCCGGCCCTCGGAAGCGCTCACCGCACGCCTCGCCGTCACCGGCGGCACCACCGTCCTGCTGCTCGGCCTCGGTGCGGTCGCGCTGCTGGTCGGCGGGATCGGCATCGCCAACGTACTGGTCATCTCGGTGCTGGAACGACGCGGCGAGATCGGGCTGCGCCGCGCGCTGGGTGCCACCCGACGGCATGTGGCGGTCCAGTTCGTCATGGAGTCGCTGCTGCTCGGCGCGGCGGGCGGAGTGACCGGGGTGCTGCTGGGCGCCGCGGTCACCTACGGGCTGGCCACCGCCCGGGGCTGGCAGACGCTGGTGCCGGCGGAAGCAATCGGCGCGGCCCTCGCCCTGGCGGTGGTGATCGGCGGGCTGGCCGGGCTTTACCCCGCCATGCGCGCCGCACGGCTGTCCCCCACCGAGGCGCTGCGCACGATGTAATCGGAGCGGCGTGGCCAAGCTGCACCGCGCTACCGCGACTACATCAACCCACTCGTACTCGCCGAGACTTCAGCTGTTGACCCACACTGAGGAGTCGGTCTTGACGGTGCCGACGGCTTTGAGCACCGTGGCCGCCCTGTCCCTGTTCTCCTTCAGGGGCAGGGCGGCGGACAGGTCGCCGTTGTCGAGCATCGCCCGGAAGCACGCCACCACGCGCTCATCCGGCTCTCCCGGCGCCGGCGTCCAGCCCAGCCGGCGCTCCAGACCACTGAGCACCAGGTCAACCGGCGACGGCTCGAGCCGTGCGGAGTAGCCGTACTCGCGGCCCGAGTCGCCCGGCCTCGCCGAGTAGTCGTAGTACTCCGTGAACAGCAGGCCCACCAGCACCGCGTCACCGGGACGGCGCTGGATCTCGACCGTCAGGCTCAGGCTGAAGTCGCAGCCCGTCGCCTCCCGGTACGTCGACAGCAGCGTGTGTTTCCGCTCGGCGGACAACACGTATGGCGCGCCCGCCTCGGCGAACAACCGCGCCACCGCCTCGGCGCTCTCTGGTCCTGCGGCGACGCCCAGCTCCTCGCCTCCGATCAGCTCGGTGAAACAGGCGAACAGCTCATCCTCGGTGTGCGGCCCCTCCGGCCGGCCGAGTCGATGCTCGAGGAAGGTGACCAGCTCACCCATCCAGCTCAACGGCGCCCGCACGGCCGACCTCTCCGGCTCGGCGCCACGGACGAACAGCATCTGCTGGAACTCGATGGTGGGGGCGTCGTCAAGCGTCGTGGTGGTAACCGCCAGCGACAGATCGCCACCCCGATCCGTGAGTTGATGCCGACGGATCGATCCCAGACGGCGGGCCTTGGCATACCGCCGGTACACGCGGTCGCGGCTCTCGCGGAACGGCAGGTGGACGCCCAACTCGCCGCCGGCCACCAACGTCTTGAGCTTCGCG
>NZ_JBFAZH010000547.1:0-5175 GCF_040681735.1 Actinoplanes sp. NPDC051633
GGGCGAGGTCCAGTACAAGCCGGCCGCGATCGAGATCTCCGGCGCGGGCATCAAGACCACGAAGCTGGACGCCGCCGGCGACAGCATGGAGATGACCTTCAGTGAGCGGCAGACCGAGTCGCTGCGGCTGCCGCGGCTGAACGGCGGAGCGGCGGGCGACCTGCCGCTGCCGGCCATTCCGGGGCTGCCGTCGCTGGGCGGCGACGGTGAGCCGGAGTCGACGCCCGCGCCGGGCAGCGGCACCAGCGTGAAGATCTCGCTGGGTGACGTGCGGCAGGCCACGAAGGATCATGCGGTGGCGGCGAAGGCCACCGCGATCAAGGTGAGCATCGCGCAGCGTGGCGCGGACCGGGGGTACGGCAAGGGCGCCGACCTCACGCTCGCCTTGGGGATCGGCGTGCTCGAGTCGGCGGCGGTCGCCCCCGAGACCGACACCGCCGGGGCGGCCGGGGTGTCCGATGCGTCCGCGGGGCAGGGCGGCAGCCTGCCGATCACGGGACCGCGGGTCGACATGATGCTGATCGCCGGTGGAGCGTTGCTGGTGGGCGGTGCCGGCGCGTTGACCTTCGGGCTGCGCCGACGACGCTTCGACGCTTGATGCGAACCTCGGCCGGAAACCCTGCGGCAGATGATGGGATTCGCCGAAGAAATTTCACGAGGCGTCCATGGTCGTCGATGTCATCGGTCGGACGGCGCGATCTCCGTCGTCCGTAGAGATCGATCGAAGTCCCGTTTGGGGTCGTCCTGGGTCGACCGTGCGGCTCAATCCGCGCGCCGGGTGGCGACAATCTTCCCGTTGCCGCGTTGAGTGAGGCGTAGACCTGCGGGGGGTGCAGGAGGCGGCGGCGTCGCATTCGGAAACCGGTAAGCCGAATGCGGCGCCGTAGCCACGTCCCGGTATGCCGGTCTGGTCTAGGCTCGCCGCGTGCAGATCCGGCCGATCGTGCTCGCCGCCGTGCGGCGGCGCGACGACATCCTGGTCTTCGAGGGCCGCGACGAGACCAAGGACGAGACGTTCTATCGGCCGCTGGGTGGCGGCATCGAGTTCGGCGAGACGGCCGTCGAGGCGCTCCGCCGCGAGATCCGTGAGGAGCTGGCGGTCGAGCTGACCGACGTCGCGCCGCTCGGGGTGCTGGAGAACATCTTCACCGCCTTCGGCCGGTCGGCCCACGAGATCGTCTTCGTCCACACCGCAGTGCTGAGCGACCCGTTACTGTACGAGAACGACCGGGTCGGCCACGTCATCGACGAGGGCAGCCCGGTCCTGTGGCAGCCGCTGGACGCCTTCGCGAGCAACCGCCTCACCCTCTACCCATCCGGGCTGCTCGACCTGCTCGTCACGACCAGCGGACGTTAGTCAGGTCCGCGGTCGTGGACATCAGGCCGGCCGCGGCGTCGTAGGTGTCGGCCACCGACTGCAGGACCCTTGCGGCGACGTCGGCGGCGGCCCGGGCCTCGGGCTCGGAGGCCGGATCAACGGCCCCCGGCGCGCTGTGCGCTGACGGCGCCGACGGCGCTGCCTGCGGGGACAGGGCCAGGGCCTCGGTCGAGGTGAGGATCTCGGCCAGGGTGGCGGCGAGGCCGGCTCTCGCCTCGGACATCCAGGAGGTCAGCGCGTCGGCCAGGTCGGCGGTCGCGGTCAGGCGCACGTCGAGGCTGTCGGCCGTGCCGGTCAGGTGGACCGCCGTGCGCTTGCGCAGATCGTCGTACGCATCGGCGGCCGTGCCCGACCATTCGCCGGGAGGGGGCAGCGACTCGGCGGCCGCGGCGCAGGCCTGGGCGTCGGCGCGCAGCTCGGGCGCGGCCTCGGCCAGGGCCGCCGGGCGGAGGGCGGCCACCGCGTTGACGGCGTCCCACGGCAGCAGGCGCACCCGGCGCAGCGTCGGCCACACCTCGTGATCGGGCGGTGCGCCGGACGCGGACAGCACCTCGTCAACCCGCTTAAGCAGGGGCGCCGCGGTGTCGAGCACGGAATCCAGCCGGTCGCTCACCGCGCCACCCACGAAACGCCCATCATCGGGACTCCCGCTCGATGCGGCGGGCCGCCGTCTCGTCCGTCAGCGCGTAATCGCGTGCGGTGGACCGGACCCCGTCCGCCAGGTCCCGCAACCGAGCCTCCGCGTCGGCCGCCTCGCGGGCACGGGCCGCGACCACCGCCCGCCAATGCTCGTGGAGCTCACGACTCACCCGGCCCGGCACACCGGCGCCGCCGGCGCCGAACGCCCCGGCCGGCGCGACCAGGCCCGGCAGCGAGCGGTCCACACCCGACAGCAGATCGGCGGCGGCACTCAGGCTCTCGGGCAGCTTGTCGCTGATCATTTGACGTCCGTGTGCAGTGACCGGAAGGCGCCGAACACCTCGTCGTGGAGTTTCTCGCGCGCCCAGCGAGCCGCCTCGGCCGCACTCGTCACCACCGCCTGCACCTCCCTGGCCAGGTCTGCCGCATGCCGATGCTGCAGACTCCCGCGAATCCGGACGTCGGTGATGTCACCGGCGGCCGTCACCAACACCTCGACCGTGTCGTCCGGCGAGTGCACGGAGACGACATGCGCCGCCACGGCCCTCTCGAACTCCGCGCGCAACGCGTCGATCCGCCGGTAGCGGTCGATCGCCTCGTCGATCCACGCCTCGTCGATCTCACGGGCCATGCAGGCTCCTCACCGGGCGTAACGGTTCAGATCCAGAACCGTACCGAATCACGGCGACCGATGCGACCTGCCTGTGGATAACCGAGGACTGTGGATGAACCGGGACTGTGGATAACCCACAGTGGACAATCAGCCTTCCCAGAGGGTGACCATCATCGCCTCCACGGCGATGCGCGGCTTGACGTTGAGGTCGATCGCCTCCCGGCACGCCAGGACCGCCTCCAGGCGGCGCAACGTGCTCTCCGGCGTCCACCTCTCGGCCGCCGCCGCAGACATCTGCTTGGCGTCCGAGTGCACCACCGGCACCGGCGCGCGCAGCTTGGTGACCAGCACGTCGCGGTAGAACCCGGCCAGGTCGACCAGCGCCCGGTCCAGGGCGTCCCGCTGCGACCGGGTGGCGCGCGACCGCTGCCTGCGCTCCAGGTCCTTGATCTGACCCGCCGCGCCGCGCATCGCCCCCGCCGCGCCCCGGCCGGTGCCGCCCGCGCCGAGCGCCTGCTCCAGCGAAGCCTTCTCCGAGGCGTCGGTCTCGGCGACCGCCGCGGCCGCCTCCGCCTCGGCCGCCTCGATCAGCGCGGACGCCGCGTCGAAGCAGGCCCCGATGCCGGTCAGCCGGCGTGGGACGGCCAGCACCGCCTCGCGCCGGGTGCGGGCATCGCCGTCCCGCGCCAGCCTCTTCGCCCGGCCCACGTGGCCCTGCGCGGCGGCCGCGGCCCAGGCCGCCACGTCGGGGGCGATGCCGTCGCGCCGGGTCAGCACCTCGGCCACCGCCTCGGCGGGTGGCTGGCGCAGCGGAACCACGCGGCACCGCGAACGGATGGTGACCGAGATGTCGTCCGGGTGCGTGGACGGCGTGCAGAGCAGGAAGACGGTCCGCGGCGGCGGCTCCTCGATCGCCTTGAGCAGCGCGTTGCCGGCCTGCTCGGTGAGCCGGTCGGCGTCCTCGACGACGACCGCCTGCCAGCGGCCACCGGAGGGCGCGCTGCTCGCCCGCAGGACCAGCGCGCGCATCTCACCGACGCCGATGGACAGCCCCTCGGGCACGACGAAGCGAACATCCGCGTGCGTGCGGCCCAGCACGGTGTGGCACCCGTGGCACTCGCCGCAGCCGGCACCGTCACGCTCGCACTGCAGCGCCGCGGCGAATGCCCGCGCGGCCACCGACCGCCCCGAACCGGGCGGCCCGGTGAAGATCCACGCGTGGGTCATCGCCCCGTTGCCGGTCGCGGTGCCCGCGACGATCCGGGCGGCCGACTCGGCGGCCCGGCGCAACACGTCGACCGCCTCGTCCTGACCGACCAGGTCACTGAAGACGCCCGTCAGGAGCACGTCGGCCTGCGCCACGTCAGTCACGGCGGCCATTGTTGCTCGCCGGCGGCTGCTCGACCAACTCCTCCATGGTGTCGAGAGCGGTGTTGTCGGGCGTGAACGACGGCGGTCTGGTGGACGCGTCGGCCGGGTGGTCGTCGGAGGCAAGGAGACTCTCGATCCGCTTCTCCACGGCCGCGGCGATCTCCTCGGGCGGCAGGGCGGCGTCCAGCACCAGATAGCGCTTGGGGTCGGCGGCGGCGAGGTCGAGGAACGCGTACCGGACGCGCTCGTGGAAGGCCCTCGACTCGCTCTCCAGCCGGTCGGCGCCCTGGCCCCGCGAGTCGACCCGCGCCAGGCCGACACCGGGATCCACGTCGAGCAGGACCACCAGGTCGGGCTTGAGGCCGCCGGTCGCCCACGCGGACAGCCAGGAGATCTCCTGCACCGGCAACGTACGCCCGGCGCCCTGATAGGCCAGCGAGCTGTCCACGTACCGATCGCTGACCACCACCGCGCCCCGCGCCAAGGCCGGACGGACCACCGTGGCCACGTGATGCGCGCGGTCCGCCGCATAGAGCAGCGCCTCGGCGCGCGGCGACGGCGCGTCCCCCTTGTCCAGCACCAGCCCGCGGATGCGCGCCCCCACATCGGTCGCGCCCGGCTCCCGGGTGACCACCACGTCCTGGCCCTTGGCGTGCAGCGCCGAGGCCAGCCGGGTCACCTGGGTCGACTTGCCCGCGCCCTCACCGCCCTCGAAGACCACGAAGACGCCGTGCCGGACGAACTCCTCGGGCGGCGACAGCGGCCGGCCGCGGATCGAGCCCCACAGGTCGGCCAGCACCGGCACGCCACGCTTGTCATCCATCTGCCGGAACGCGCTGATCCCGGTCCACACGCCGACGACGCCCGCGATGAGCAGCAGCAGGCGGGTCGCCGAGACCGAGATGTCGAGGAAGCCGACCGAGAAGCGGCGGGAGCCGCCCAGGCCGACCAGCAGGCCGGAGAGGGAGATGGCCAGCAGCAGCACCAGCCGGGTGCCGATCTGCACCACCGCGAAGACCCGGCCGCGTACCTCGTCACCGACCTGGCCGCCGAGCAGCGTGGTGCCGGCCAGGAACGCCATGCCCGCGCCGGCGCCGACCAGGATCGCGCCGAGCAGCGCCATGGACAGGTGGATGGCCACCGCCAGGAAGATGACCGAGCCGCTCGCCAGCAC